>CAZDLB010000143.1:0-2515 GCA_964505995.1 uncultured Zetaproteobacteria bacterium | reverse complement strand
CGCCCGAAGGCCAGGCCCAGCGGCGCGACGGTAAAGAAGCGGTCGGCCAGCTTCAGGAACGGCAGCCCACGCCTGCGGCAGTACCACCAGCCGGCGACGATCGGGCCAATCAGCCCGCCGTGGAAGGACATGCCGCCCTGCCAGACATAGAGCATCTCGATCGGGTGATCCAGATAATAGCCGAGGTTGTAGAACAGGATGTAGCCGATGCGCCCGCCGAGCACGACGCCGAGGATCAGCGCCGTGAACAGCCCCTCATAGGCCTCGGGCGATACGCGCGTCTGCCACAGCCCGGCCTCGCGCAGCTGCATGCGCACCAAAAACCAGGTGCAGGCAAAGCCGGCCACATACATCAGGCCGTACCAGTGGATCGCCAGCGGCCCAATCTGGATGGCCACCGGATCGATCTGCGGCGCGATCATGAGCCCATCATCCACAGCAGCAGGCCGCCAAACAGGATGCGATAGACGCCGAAGGCGACGAAGGTGAAGCGTTGCAGGAAGCTGAGCAGCAGCTTCATCGTCGCATAGGCGGCCACGAAGGCAACGACGAAGCCGGCCAGCAGCGGCATCAGCTGCGCGCCGCTGAAATCCTGCCAGTGCTTCAGCAGATCGAAGCCGCTCGCGGCCAGCATCACCGGCAGCGCCAGCAGAAAGGAGAACTCGGCGCTGGTCTTGCGATCCAGCCCGACGAGCATCGCGCCGATGATCGACGCGCCGGCACGGGACGTGCCCGGAATCAGCGCCGCGACCTGGGCGATGCCGATCCACAGCGCCTGCCTGTAGCTGACATCCTCGACATCGGTCGTGGGATAGACCTTGTGCCGCTGCAGGTATTCGACGAGCAGGAAGATCAGGCCGCCGACGATGAACATGATGGCGACGATATCGACGGTGAACATTTCCTTGATCTGGGTATGAAACAGAAATCCGACCGCGCCGATCGGCACAAAGGCCAGCGCCACCTTCTGCCACAGCCCGATATGGGCAAGGGTCAGCTTGTCGCGATAGGTCGCGGTCACGGCCAGGATGGCGGCCAGCTGGATGATGACCTCAAAGGCCTTGTTGTCGTCGGTCTGCGGCAGGCCCAGCCACTGGCTGGCGACGATCAGATGACCCGTGGAGGAAATCGGCAGGAATTCGGTGATGCCCTCGATGATGCCGAGGATGACGGCTTGCAGGATATCCATGCCGGCACTCTACGCATCCCCCTGCCTCAGGCCAGCGCAGCGTCCTCCTCTGCATCCTGGTCCCCGGCCTCGCCGAGCAGCAGCCAGGTCCGGATTTCTCCCTTGCCCTTGATGTCGATGCTGCCGCGTTCGCTGAAGCGGAACCTCTCTTTCAGCGGCGCATAAAAGGCCTCGGAGACCTGAATGCTGCCCGGCAGGCCGTGCGATTCCATGCGGCTGGCGATGTTCACGGTGTCGCCCCAGAGATCGTAGGTGAACTTCTTCAGGCCGATCACGCCGGCCACGGCCGGGCCGCGATGGATGCCGATGCGCAGGTCCAGCTCCAGCCCGTGCCGGGCATTGAACGCATCGACCTCGTCCAGCATCTCCAGCGCCAGCCGGGCCATGCGCTCGGCATGATCCGGGCAGGGTTCGGGCGCGCCACCGACGACCATGTAGGCATCGCCGATCGTCTTCACCTTTTCCAGCCCATGCTTCTCGACCAGCGCATCGAAGCCGGAGAACAGCCGGTTGAGCATATCCACCAGCTCGTCGGGCGACATGCGCCCGGCCAGATCCGTGAAATGCACCAGATCGGCGAACAGCACCGAGATGTCGTCATAGGCGTCCGAGATCGTCGATTCGCCCCGCTGCAGGCGGTGGGCGACGGACTGCGGCAGGATGTTCAGCAGCAGATGTTCGGATCTTGCCTTCTCCTCCAGCAGCGCCTGCCGGCCGAAGTATTCGGCCCGGCGCAGCCGCGTCGTCAGATAGCTGGAGGCCACGGTGATCAGCGTCGCGCAGATCATGAACAGCAGGCTGGACGTGAAGCCCGGCTCATGCGCACTGATATGCTGGCCGGCGAACAGGACAGGTGCGAGAAACACGACCCAGACCAGCGCGCAGATGCGGAGGATCTGCCGCGGCTCGAACGGCACCAGCAGCCCGGAACCGACGATCAGCAGCGCCAGCCCCGTCTGGAAGGGCGAGTTGTAGCCGCTGGTATGGATGATCGCGACCTCGAGATCGACGCTGATGATGGCGACGATGGCCATGCCGATCGCGAAGGCATGATCGCCGGCCCTGGGATGAAAACAGGCGGCCAGGCACAGGAGCAGCAGCATCCCGGCCAGCAGCCGCATGACAAGCAGTTGCCGGAACAGCTCGGCATCGAAGAAGAACTGCGCCACGGCATCGAGGAGCACGATGGCGAGCACCAGCACGGCCGCGATTTTCAGCCGCGCGACCTTCAGCCGCGCCAGATGCCGGGCATAGCGCGCCTCCCAGCGCTCGCGCGCGTTCGCGACCGGCGGCTCCTCGCTCCATTGCGCCTCGGCCGCCTCGCCC
>CAZDLB010000142.1:0-2577 GCA_964505995.1 uncultured Zetaproteobacteria bacterium | reverse complement strand
CGGTTGCGCAGTTCCAGATGGCCGAGTCGGATCGGGGTGAACAGGTCGATGTTTGTCATGCTGTGTCTTCCTTGTGTTTGAGAATACAGAAAAGCGCCCTGGGCGGCATTCGGTCGTCCGTGGCGGCAAAATGGGATGGATGGGCCTCGATCAGTTCGAAGGCTTCCCCGAACAGGCGGCGGATGTCGGATGCATCGTAGCGCCCGGGCGGGCCCTCCTCGCGCGTTTCCTCCCTGTGAAAGCACTTGAGCAGCAGGATGCCGGTGGGGGCGAGCAGCCGCCGCAGGGTGGCGAGATAGCGGGCCTGATCCCCGGCTTCGGCGAAGCAGTGGAAGACGCCGCGATCGATGATGAGGTCGAACGGCCCGGTGAGGCTTGAATCGAGCACATTGTCCACGCGGACATCGACGGCAACACCGGCCTGCTGCGCGCGCCGGCGCGTGGCCTCGACGGCGGTCCAGGACACGTCCACGGCCGTGACCTCGAAACCGCGCTCGGCGAGTGCCGCGGCCTGCGTGCCGGGGCCGCAGCCGAGATCGAGCACGCGTCCGCCATCCAGCCCCAGCTCGTCGAGCGCCGCGGCGATGTCGGCATCGAGCCCCTCGTGGAACCACGGCAGGCGTTCGATCTCGGTTTCCTGATAGCGCGCCTCCCAGCCGAGTTCCGCCGGAGGCCGCCACGACGCATCCCAACGACCGGAAAAGGCGATGTTCTCGATCGGCTCGCGCGAACGCGGTGCCGTTTCCATATCGCGGAACTCGGAAGGCGCGGCTTCGGGATCCGCCGGATGGCCGATGGCGATGACGCTCAGCACATCGGCCGCATCGGGAATGCCGAAGCGCTTTCGCAGCAGCTCGGGGTCGAAGCCGCCCATCGGATGGGCTGCAAGCCCCAGGGCTGTGGCCTGCAGCAGCAGGGCCATTGTCGCCAGGCCCAGATCATGGGCCGACCAGCGGTTGGCGCTGCCGTTCCTGGCAAACGTCGGCAGCGCCGCACAGGCGATGAGCACGGGCGCGTTGCGCGCCCATAGCCGGTTCTTCTCGGCCAGCGTTGCCAGCATCTGCTGCCAGGCATCCTCGTCCACGAAGCGATCGGCGACGACGAACCGCCATGGCTGTTCGCCAAAGCAGGAGGGCGACCAGCGCGCGGCTTCCAGCAGGGAGGCCAGATGCTCGCTGGATACCGGCGTGTCGGCATCGAACGCGCGCGTGCTCCAGCGTTCGGCGAACAGGCGCTCGATCGGCGCCTGCACATGCATGCGGGCCTGGGCCATTAAACTTCCGCGTGCGCGCCGTCGCAGAACGGCGGGTTCTTCGAATGCTTGCACTGGCACAGCGCCACGGTCTGCTTTTCCGTGATCTCGAAGGCCCGCGGCGTAAATTCCGTGCCCTTGTGCGAGCCGTCGCAGAACGGCTGGTTCTGAGAGCGCCCGCAGCTGCACCAGTAATAGGTGCCGGGTTCAAGCTCCAGAACCTTCGGTTCCTTCGCGGCAATCGTGGGTTCACTCATGGCTTTCTCCTTTGATCTGTCTGTATTCCTCGTCGGTGAAGAACTTGTTGCCCGAGATCATGCTCGAGGCAAGTGCGCGCGTCTCCTTCAGCTCGTGTGTGATGAGCATCGCTAGATGCGCGATCATGAAGGCGGCGATCAGCAGCGCGCCGGCCAGATGCAGGTTCATCAGCCATTCCGGCGGCCAGTCTGCGCCGGCTGTGGCGTGGCCGGCATGGGCGTGGGCGACGTTCATGCCCGCCCCGAGCAGGTACATGGCCGAACCGGTCGCCACCTGTCAGATGCCGAGCGCGAAGAAGCCGGCATAGGCCAGCCCCGCCAGCGCATTGTGCGCGAAATACAGCGGCGGCTCGCCCCGCAGGCCGGAAAGGTAGTAGCGCAGCGTGGCGACAAGCTCCGCCCGGCGCTCGGCATCCAGCGGCAGGATGTCGCGCCAGTGACTCGGGCCCTCGGGGCCGGCCAGCAGCAGCGCCAGGCGTGTGAACAGCGAGGCTGCGAAAACAAAGCCGATCGCCGCATGCGCATCGGTCAGCGCTGCGAGCGCAGCCTTGCCCAGGCCCAGCGGCTCGGCACCCCAGATCAGGGCGCCGAGCGTGAGCAGGGCCAGAACGGCGAGTGAGTTCACCCAGTGGGTGAGACGCACCACACCGTTCCAGACCGGAACGGGCCGGTGGCCGCCCTGGGGTGCGTCAGTCAACGCTGTTCAGCTTCAGCACGCCGATGCCCATCAGCAGCATCGAGACGATGATCGAGATGCCGCCGATCGGGGTGAGCATGCCGGCAAAGCCGACGCCCGCGCCGGCCAGGTACAGCATGCCGGAATGAAACAGCGCGCCGACGATGAGCAGCACCGAGACGGTCTTGGCGATCCAGGCCTCCAGCGCCAGGCGGCAGAGCAGGTAGCCGATGACGATGTTCAGCACGCTTTCGAGATTGCCGTGGGCGTGCGCGGCCTTGAGCATCGCATGCTGGCCGGATTGCAGCCAGGCGCCGAGCTGATCCGGCGGCAGCTGGAACTTGCTGGCCAGGAACATGCCCAGCCCCAGCGTGGTGAGAAAGTAGAAGAAG
>CAZDLB010000141.1:0-2585 GCA_964505995.1 uncultured Zetaproteobacteria bacterium | reverse complement strand
TCTTAGGATGCGCCCATGAGTCAGAGAACCCCCCAGGCAAGCCAAGAATCCACGGAAAAGCGCAGGATTCTGCTGCTTTGCGGCGGCAATGCGCTGTCGGATTTTCGCATCCATAAGCTGCGCGAGGCGCTGGCCGGCAGGGGGGTGGATATCGGGGCTGTGGACAGCCGCTGGCTGTACATCGCCGAGGTGGATGAATCCGGCAGGGCCTGGTCGGATGCCGAGCAGCAGCTGCTGGATTCCGTGCTTGGCGATGATCCGGAGGATTTCGTTGATGCGCCGGGACCGGAGCAGTTCATCGTCATCCCCCGCATCGGCACGATCAGCCCGTGGTCATCCAAGGCGACCGACATTATGCAGTTGTGCGGGCTGGAGCGGCTGAACCGCATCGAGCGCGGCATCGTGCATCGCATCCGGGGCATCGGGCCCAAGGATCGCGAAGTGGTGGCGGCGCTGCTGCACGATCGCATGACCGAGCAGGTCGAGGCCGATATCTCCCGCCTGGGGCAGCTATTCGATCATCATGCGCCGGCGCCGCTGGCGACGGTGGATGTGCTAAGCGGCGGCCGGGCGGCGCTTGAGTCCGCCAACCGAGATCTCGGTCTGGCGCTGTCCGACGACGAGATCGATTATCTGCTGGAGAATTTCACACGGCTTGAGCGCAACCCGAGCGATGCCGAGCTGATGATGTTCGCGCAGGCCAATTCCGAGCATTGCCGGCACAAGATCTTCAATGCCGACTGGATCATCGACGGCCAAAAACAGGATCGCTCGCTGTTCGCAATGATCCGCCATACCCATGAAACGCATCCGGAGGGCACGCTGGTCGCCTATGCCGACAATTCCTCGATCATCGAGGGCGCGGCCAGCCAGCGCTTCTATCCCGATGCCGACGGCCACTATCGCCGCCATGCGGATCAGACCCATATCCTGATGAAGGTGGAGACGCACAATCATCCGACGGCGATTGCCCCGTTCCCCGGAGCCGCGACCGGTTCGGGCGGCGAGATCCGCGATGAGGGCGCCACCGGCGTCGGCGCCAAGCCGAAGGCCGGCCTGTGCGGCTTTTCGGTCTCGAACCTGAGGATTCCGGGCTTTGTGCAGCCCTGGGAGCGGGATTTCGGCAAGCCCGGACGCATCGCCTCGGCGCTGGAGATCATGCTCGATGGCCCGATCGGGGCCGCGGCCTTCAACAACGAGTTCGGCCGGCCGAACATCTGCGGCTATTTCCGCACCTACGAGCAGCGCATCACGCGCCGCGACGGGACCGGGGAGCTGCGCGGCTATCACAAGCCGATCATGCTGGCCGGCGGTGTGGGCAACATCGATGCGCGTCATGTCTACAAGAAGGATGTGCCGGCCGGAAGCCTGATCATCCAGCTGGGCGGTCCGGCGATGCTGATCGGTCTTGGCGGCGGCGCGGCCTCGAGCATGGATACCGGCACGAATGCCGAGTCGCTGGATTTCGACTCGGTGCAGCGCGGCAATCCGGAGATGGAGCGGCGCTGCCAGGAGGTGCTGGACCGCTGCTGGCAGATGGGCGAGGACAATCCGATCCTGTTCATTCACGACATCGGCGCAGGCGGTCTTTCCAATGCGGTGCCGGAACTGATCGACGATGCCGGCCGCGGCGGCTGGGTGGATCTCAGGGCCGTGCACAACATGGAGCCGGGCATGAGTCCGATGCAGATCTGGTGCAACGAGGCGCAGGAGCGCTACATGCTTGCGATCGCACCGGAATCCCGCGAGCGCTTTGCCGAGATCTGCGCGCGCGAGCGCTGTCCGTTCGCGGTGCTGGGCGAGGCGACCGAGGAGCGCCGGCTCATCGTCGAGGATCCGCATTTCGGCAACCGGCCGGTGGATCTGCCGCTGGATGTGCTGCTGGGCAAGCCGCCCAGGATGACGCGCGATGTCCGCCATCGTCCGTCGGCATTCGTGGATCTGGACCTGGCGGACATCCGCATCGAGGAGGCCGTCGAGCGGGTGCTGCGGCTGCCGACGGTGGCCAGCAAGGAGTTCCTGATCACCATCGGCGACCGTTCGGTGACGGGGCTGGTGGCGCGCGATCAGATGGTCGGCCGCTGGCAGGTGCCGGTTGCCGATGTCGCGGTGACGACGACGGATTTCGAGTCCTGTACCGGCGAGGCAATGGCGATGGGCGAGCGCACGCCGATCGCCGTGCTCGATGCGCCGGCATCCGGACGCATGGCGATTGCCGAGGCGATCACGAACATCGCCGCGGCTCCGATCGAGAAGATCGGCGATATCAAGCTGTCGGCCAACTGGATGGCGGCCTGCGGCCATGACGGCGAGGACGCGGCGCTGTTCGACACCGTGCGCGCCGTCGGCATGGAGTTCTGCCCGGCGCTCGGTATCAGCATCCCGGTCGGCAAGGATTCGCTGTCGATGAAGACGGTCTGGGAGGCCGAAGATGGCCAGCGCGAGATGGTGGGACCGCTGTCGCTGATCATTTCGGCCTTTGCGCCGGTGACCGATGCCCGGCGCGTGCTGACGCCGGAGCTGCGCAGCGATCAGGGCGAGAGCGATCTGCTGCTGCTCGATCTCGGGCGGGGGCGCAACCGGCT
>CAZDLB010000140.1:0-2600 GCA_964505995.1 uncultured Zetaproteobacteria bacterium | reverse complement strand
AACAAGATGCTGCTTGGCGGCAAGGGCGCGAATCTGTGCGAGATGACGCAGTTCGGCCTGAACGTGCCGCCCGGCTTCACGATCACCACCGAGGCCTGCCTCGAATACCTGGCCCATGACCGGCAATTGCCGGACGGCCTGATGGACCAGGTCCGGAGCAAGATGAAGGAGCTGGAGAGCAAGACCGGCAAGGGCTTCGGCGACGCGCACAATCCGCTGCTGGTTTCGGTGCGTTCGGGAGCGGCGATGAGCATGCCGGGCATGATGGACACGATCCTGAACCTCGGCATGAACCGCGACACGCTTCAGGGCGAGATCGAACAGACCGGCGACGAACGCTTCGCCTACGATGCCTATCGCCGCTTCATCCAACTCTTCGGCAAGGTGGCCATGGGCATTGACGATGAGCATTTCGACGAACCATTCGAGGCCATCAAGGAACGCGAGGGCGTAAAGGAGGACGTCGGCCTGACAGCCGAGCATCTGAAGGAGATCTGCGATGTCTTCCTCGAGGTCGTGCATGCGCAGACCGGCCGTCACTTCCCCGAAGATCCCTACGAGCAGCTGGAGCTTGCAATCAAGGCCGTATTCAACTCCTGGATGGGCAAACGCGCCATCGACTACCGCCGCGAATTCAACATCACGCCAGAGATGGCCAACGGCACGGCCGTCAATGTCTGCACGATGGTCTTCGGCAACCGCGGCAACGATTGCGCCACCGGCGTGGCCTTCACGCGCAATCCCGGCACCGGCGAGAACAGGCTGTATGGCGAATATCTGGTCAATGCCCAGGGCGAGGATGTCGTGGCCGGCATCCGCACGCCGAAGCCGATCGACCGCATGGCCGACGAGATGCCGGATCTTTACCGGCAGCTGCAGGAGCTGCGCGACAAGCTCGAGGCGCACTATCACGAGGTGCAGGACTTCGAGTTCACGATCGAGAAAGGCACGCTCTACTGCCTGCAGACGCGCAACGGCAAGATGAACGCCCAGGCCATGGTGCGCACATCGGTGGAGATGGAAGCCGAGGGCCTGATCGATCGCCAGCGGGCGCTCACGCGCATCGATCCGGAATATCTGGTGCAGATGCTCTATCCGCGGCTGGATGAATCGGCGAACGCCGAGCCGCTGGCCGCGGGGCTGCCGGCCTCTCCGGGCGCGGCCAGCGGCATGGCCGTATTCGATGCCGACCGCGCCGAAGCGCTTGGCAACGAGGGTCACAGGGTCATCCTCGTACGCGAGGAGACCAAGCCGGAGGATATCCACGGCTTCTTCGCCTCCCAAGGCATCCTCACGAGCCGCGGCGGCAAGACCAGCCATGCGGCCGTCGTCGCGCGCGGCATGGGCAAACCCTGCGTCGCCGGTGCCGAGGGTATCGACGTGGACGACAAGACCCGTCGTGCGCATATCGGCGATGTCGTCATCAAGGAAGGCGACGTGATCACCATCGACGGTACCAGCGGCCATGTCTATCTCGGCGCGGTGCCAACGGTGGAGGCCGAGTTCACCGAGGAGCTGAAAACGCTGCTCTCCTGGGCCGACGAGGCCGCGAGGCTGAAGGTCATGGCCAATGCCGATACGCCCGAGGATGCCGAGCGGGCGCTGAAATACGGCGCCATGGGCATCGGCCTGTGCCGCACCGAACGCATGTTCAACGCAACCGACCGCCTGCCGATCGTGCTGGAGATGATTGTCGCCGAAACCCCGGAGGCCAGGCAGGAGGCGCTGGACAGGTTGCTGCCGATCCAGCGGGAGGATTTCAGGGCGCTGTTCACGACCATGGCACCGAACCCGGTCACCGTGCGCCTGCTGGATCCGCCGATTCACGAGTTCCTGCCCAACGAGCAGACCCTGCTGCATGAGCTGGACTGCCTGCAGCGTCTGAAGTATGCAGCCCAGGGGGCGCAGATTCTGCACGATTCGCGCGCGCTGCTCGGCAAGGATACGGCCAGCGTGCATACGATCGCTGATGAATCGCTGGTGGACGAGGCGATCGCACGCAAGCAGGCGCTTTTGAAGAAGGTCCGCTCGCTGCATGAGGTCAACCCGATGCTCGGCCACCGCGGCGTGCGCCTCGGCATCACCTATCCGGAGATCTACGAGATGCAGGTTCGCGCCGTGCTCGAGGCCGCAGCGGCCTGCGCCGCCGACGGCATCGAGGTGCAGCCGGAAATCATGGTACCCCAGGTCTGCACGTCCGAGGAGCTGAAGCTGATCAGGCAGCATGTGGCCCGCATCCACGCCGACGTCGAGGCCGCAAGCGGACAGAAGCTGCACTTCAAGTTCGGCACGATGATGGAGGTCGTGCGCGCATGCCTGAGGGCCGAGCGCCTGGCCGAGGAGGTCGATTTCTTCTCCTTCGGCACCAACGATCTGACACAGGCGACGTTCTCCTTCTCGCGCGAGGATGCGGAAAACAAGTTCCTGCCGATGTACAACGAATGCGGCATCCTCAAGGACAATCCCTTCGAGGTGCTGGACCAGAACGGCGTCGGCAAGCTCATGGAGCTGGCCATCGGCTGGGGCCGCGGCGTAAAGCCGGAGATGAAGATCGGCATCTGCGGCGAGCATGGCGGCCACCCGGCCTCGATCGCCTTCTG
>CAZDLB010000139.1:0-2664 GCA_964505995.1 uncultured Zetaproteobacteria bacterium | reverse complement strand
TTCTTGCTTTTTGCACGGCGCTTCCTACAATTCCGAACCCATTTTGCCCGGCCGCTGGCGGCGGGCGCGAGGAGGAAGGGATGAGCAGCGGCGATACACGGTGCCTGGTTGCAGGCAACTGGAAGATGAACGGCCTGCTGGACGAGGCGATGCAGTATGTCAGCGAACTGCGCGAGAACCCGGCGCCGGAACATGTCGAGGTGGCCATCATGCCGCCGTTCACGCTGCTGCATCCGATGAGCAAGCCATTGAGCGACAAGGGCGTGCGCCTGGGGGCCCAGAGCGTGTATTTCGAGCAGAAGGGTGCCTTCACCGGCTCGATCTCGCCGATGATGCTGCGCGATGCCGGTTGCCATTACGTCATCCTCGGCCATTCCGAGCGCCGCGACATCATCCATGAGGACAATGCGCTGATCCTGAAGAAGCTGAAGGCGGCCTGGAGCGCGGGACTGGAGCCGATTCTGTGCATCGGCGAGCATCTG
This sequence comes from uncultured Zetaproteobacteria bacterium, assembly GCA_964505995.1. Lineage (GTDB taxonomy): Bacteria > Pseudomonadota > Zetaproteobacteria > Mariprofundales > Mariprofundaceae > JAJRVH01. The sequence goes on along the minus strand of CAZDLB010000139.1, from coordinate 2,182 downwards.
GAGGAACGCGAGGCCGGCAGGACGAATGACGTGCTGCGCGACCAGCTCTCCATCCTTGAGGGCATCGAGGGCGACCGGCCGCTGACCGTGGCCTATGAGCCGGTCTGGGCCATCGGCACGGGCGTCACGGCCACGCCGGAACAGGTGGTCGAAACCCATGCCTTTGTTCATGAGGAGCTTCAGCGGCTCGGTCGCGACTGCCGTGTGCTCTATGGCGGTTCGGTCAACCCAAGCAATGCCGAGGCGCTGCTGTCCTGCGAGGGCGTGGAAGGGGCTCTGGTCGGCGGTGCCAGCCTGAAGGCCGATTCCTTCAATCAGATCGTTGAGGCAGCCGTACGCGCGGTTGCCTGAGGAGTAATCACCAATGACTACCATTATTATCGTTGTTCATGTCATCGTCGCACTGCTCTTGATCGGCGTGGTGCTGATCCAGCGCGGTCAGGGCGCGGACATGGGCGTATCCTTCGGCGGCGGCGGCGCGCAGACGCTGTTCGGCAGCCGTGGCTCCGGTTCGTTCCTGGGCAAACTGACGGGAGGCCTGGCGGCCACGTTCATGCTGACCAGCCTGACGCTGGCCTTCTTTTCGCAGCAGCAGGCGGGATCCGTCGTCGAGCGTGCGGCCGTGCCGGTCCAGCAGGCGCCGGCCAAACAGCAGGCGCCGCAGGGCTTTGATCCGTCGAAGCTCAAGAGCGATGCCCCGGCCGATTCCCTGCCGGCCGCCGAATAGGGCCACAGCTTTCAGTTTGAAAGGGGAGGCTTTGGCCTCCCCTTTCGTTTGCGCTCCGGCTAGGCTTTCAGCATGGAGATCCTCTACCGATGCCGGCATTGCGGCACCGAATTCCGGCTGGATGAGCGCGAGCCCTGCCGATGCCCGGCATGTGGCGGCACGAACGTTCGCGTCATGCAGCGCTTCTACTGATGCGCATCGTCTCCGGTGGCCAGACCGGGGTGGACCGGGCGGCGCTGGATGCGGCGATGGCCGCTGGCCTTGAAGTCGGCGGCTGGTGTCCGAGGGGGCGGCGGGCGCTGGACGGGCCGATTCCGCCGCAGTATCCGCTGATCGAAACCCGGTCGTCGCGATATCGAACCCGCACGCGCTGGAATGTGCGCGATGCCGATGCGACGCTGATTCTCTCTCGCGGTGCGCTTGCTGGCGGCACGGCGCTGACCCTGGCCTTCTGTAAGGAGCTGGGCAGGCCGTATTTCGTGCACGAGCTGGCCGATGGCGAGCGCGATGATCTGGCACCGGTCAAGGCATGGATTCAGCGGCTGCGGCCATCGGTTCTGAATGTCGCGGGGCCGCGCGAAACCCGTGCCCTGCCCGTCTATGACATCGCCCGCCGTTTTCTCGAGCGGCTGTTTCGGGCACTGGCATGATGGATGTCCTCTGTGTCGGCCACGCCGCCTTTGATGTCACGATGCGTGTGGATCACCATCCCGACGCGGATGAAAAGATGCAGGCCCGGGAGATGGATCTGGCCGGCGGCGGACCGGCCGCAAATGCCGCGGTGCAGGTGGCGCGGCTGGGCGGACGGGCCGCGTTCTGCGGCTATCTTGGCCGGGACATCTTCGGCGACGCGCACCTGGCCGAGCTGATGGCCGAGGGCGTGGATGTCTCGCTGATCCGGCGGGGTGAATACCCCTCCCCGGTCTCGCAGATCCTGGCCAAGCCGGATGGCACGCGAAGCGTGGTCAATTTCAAGGGAGAAACGCCGCCGCTGGACGAGGCAGTGGAGCCCATACCTTGCCGGGTTGTGCTTTTCGACGGCCATGAGCCCGCCCTGTCCCGGGGCCTGCTGGGATATGCCGAAAAAAGCGGTGCGCTCACCATGCTCGATGCCGGCAGCCTGCATGCGGGAACCCGATATCTCTGCGACCGGGTGGACGTGCTTGCGGCCTCAAGCCGGTTTGCCACCCAGTATGCCGGCCTGGATGATATGGATAAGGCGCTTGAACGGCTGGCCGGGCTGGCCCCGGCCGTGGTCATCACCATGGGCGAACGGGGGCTTCTCTGGGCCAGGGATGGCAGGCATGGGCACCTGCCGGCCTTCGCGGTGGATGCTGTGGACAGCACCGGCGCCGGCGATGCCTTTCATGGGGCGCTGGCCCTGGCGCTGGCACGAAACATGGAATGGGAGGAATCCCTCGCGTTTGCCTCGGCCGCCGGCGCGCTGGCCTGCAC
>CAZDLB010000138.1:0-2695 GCA_964505995.1 uncultured Zetaproteobacteria bacterium | reverse complement strand
ATAGGCGCGAGGAAGATCCGGCGCGGCGCCGTGGCGCAGATGCCGGCCGTCCTCGGCCAGCAGCAGGATCGAGCCGATCATGCCCGGGGCATATCGCTGCGCTGCACGGACGATCTCATCGAGAACCTCGGGCAGGCCGATTCCGCTGTCCGCCACCATTTCGAGGATGCGCCGCTGATCCGCATCGAAGATTTCCTTGCGTTTGCGCTCGGTAATCTCCTGAAACAGGATCATCAGGCCATCGGGCGAGGGATAAACGCGGTTCTCGAACCAGCGATCCCAGGGCGCATAGTAATCCTCGAAATGGATCTCGCATTGCTCGGCCATGGCCTTCTCGTAGTTCAGATGGAAGGGCTGCCCGACCCCTTCGGGAAACTCGGTCCAGATATGCTTGCCGATCAGGCTTTGCGGATCGCGGCCAAACATCTCGCCGGCGCGCTGGTTGACGGCGACATAGCACCAGTTCTTATCCAGCATCACGAAACCGTCGGACATCGTATCGAGCATCTTCTCGGTCAGGCTGACGGCCGCCTTGCGTTTCACCTCGGCCTCGACGGACTGGCTGATATCGGTTCCGTAGACATACAGCACTTTCTGCTCGGGCACACACTTGATAGCCCAGTGGAAATGCCTTTCTCCAATCTTGCCGACAAATGACTGGCTATCGCAGCTGGACACGCAGCACGACGCATCGAATGCTTCCAGCCCTGCAATGCGATGCATATCCCCGCCGACAATCTCGACGTCGAACACTCCGGCGAGGATCGGCCGAGCGGCCGGATTGGCATGCAGGATTCGACCGTCAGAACCCACGCGCAGCAACGGCCCGGGATTGAATTCGGGATAGCTGGCCATGATATCCCGCTCACGCTCCAGTTCCTTGCGCTCGGTGATGTCGCGCATGATGGCGCGAGCGCCCACGACCTTGCCATCCTCGTACTGTGCCGTGGCGGTCAGCTCGACATGCACCCGCTCTCCGCTTCTGCCCAGCAGCACCGTTTCATGCAGGGGAAGCTGCTCTCCCTGCAAGATCCGCCGGAAGCGCGCCCTTGTCGCCTCGCGACACTCCGGAGCGACCAGTTCGATGGAAAACTTGCCGATCAGCTCCTCGCGCGCATAGCCCAGCCGCTCCAGCTCGGCGCGGTTGACATCGACGATGCGCCCCTCGCCATCAACGATATGCATCATGTCGAGCGCTTCCTCGAACAGACTGCGATAGCGCCTTTCCGCCTCCTCCTTTTCGGCCAGCAGGCGTTCGACCTCGTCCACGCGCCTTCGCGCCCGGGCAAGCTGGTCGGACGATGCCAGCAGCGAATGCTTCAGATGCTCCAGCCGGCGCCCTTCCAGGCCAAAAACAACATCGGTCTGAGTGACGATGCCGATGATTTTTCCGTCATCCTCGACGAGCAGGCGGCGGACGCGCTGGTTCATCATGCGCAGCGAGGCCTCGAGCAGGCAGGCATCGAAGGCGATCGTCTTCAGCGGCGCGGTCATCACCTCGAAGAGCCGCAGCGCGGCCAGATCGGCATCCTCGGCGATCAGCTCGGCGATATCGCGTTCGGTGACGATGCCTTCGGGCGCATCGTTGTCGCCGACCAGCACGCAACTGATGTGCTTTTCATCCAGCAGCCGTGACGCATCAAGGGCACTGGCCTGCCTGGAAAGCATCACCGGCCGGGGCGTCATCACCGAGGATACCGGCTTGGCCTGCAGGAAATCCTCCCAGTCGGCACTGCGCACGATATCCGAAAGCGTGACGATTCCGGCCGTCGAGCCCTCGGCATCTGTCACGACGAGATGCCGGATATTCCTTTCCAGCAGGATGTCCAGCGCATCGTAGACCGTGGTATCCGGCGCAGTGGTGACCAGCGGATGCGAGGCCACTTCACCGGCCTTCGCGCGATGCAGGTCCAGCCCGGCGGCCAGCGCGTGCGTCAGGTCCGCTTCGGTGAGAATGCCATGCGGACGACCATGCTCGTCCTCGACCAGCAGCGCGCTGATATTGTGGCGCCGCATCAGGGCCGCGGCATCATGCAGACTCATGTCCGCAGGCGCACTCACCGGCTCGCGGCTCATCAGCACTTCAAGCGTCTGGGACTTCATCGGGCTCCGGCCATCCTCGTCATTCGCACCTATTCCCTCGGCGCCAGCATCGTCTTCGCATCGAGCAGCGCATCGATCTCGGCATCGGCAAGCACCTGCATCTCATGGCAGAGCTGGCGCACGGTCTTGCCCTCGGCCACCGCGCGCTTGGCGATCTCGGCCGCCTTCTCGTAGCCGATGCGCGGCGCCAGCGACGTGACCATGCTCATGCTCCATTCGATCTGCTGTTCGCATTTCTCGACGTTGGCAGTCAGGCCAGAGATGCATTTATCGGCAAACATGCGCGCGGCATGAGCCAGCAGCCGCTCGCTCTCCAGCAGGTTGTGCGCGATAACCGGCAGCATCACGTTCAGATCCAGCAGCCCCGAGGCGCCGCCGAAGGCGATCGCGGCATCGTTGCCGATGACCTGGGCGCAGACCTGCGCCAGCGATTCGGCGATCACCGGATTGACCTTGCCGGGCATGATGGAGCTGCCCGGCTGCACGGCCGGCACGCTGATCTCGGCCAGACCGCAGCGCGGCCCGGAGTTCAGCAGCCGCACGTCGTTGGCGATCTTGACCAGCGACACGGCCGTCGTTTTCAGCGCCCCCG
>CAZDLB010000137.1:0-2717 GCA_964505995.1 uncultured Zetaproteobacteria bacterium | reverse complement strand
CGCACGTCGTTGGCGATCTTGACCAGCGACACGGCCGTCGTTTTCAGCGCCCCCGAAAGCTCGACGGCCGCGTCCTGCGCCGCCTGCGCCTCGAAATGGTTCCTCGCCTCGTGGAACGGAATGCCATAGGCCTCGGACAGGGCACTGGCCATGCGCGCCCCGAACTCCGGATGCGTGTTCAGCCCCGTGCCGACGGCCGTGCCGCCCTGCGCCAGTTCGGCGAGATGCGGAATGCAGGCGCGCAGCCGCTCGATGGAAAGCTCCACCTGCCGCGCCCAGCCGGAGATCTCCTGCCCGAGCGTGATCGGCGTCGCATCCATCAGATGCGTGCGGCCGATCTTGACCACGTCCATCGTCGCCTCCGCCTTTTCCTGCAGCGCGCCATGCAGATGATCCAGCGCCGGAATCAGTTCATGCACGAGCTGATCGGCGGCCGCGACATGGATCGCGGTCGGGATCACATCATTCGAGGACTGGCCCATGTTCACATGATCGTTCGGATGCACGAGCGCGCGGCTGCTGATCTGCGCGCAGCGGTGCGCGATGACCTCGTTGGCGTTCATGTTCGTGCTCGTGCCGGAGCCGGTCTGGAAGATGTCGAGCGGAAAATGCGCATCCCAGCGCCCGTCGGCCACCTCGGCCGCCGCCTGCTCGATGATGCGGCCGGTCTCGGCATCCAGCCGGCCAAGCGCGACGTTCACCTTCGCCGCCGCCTGCTTGATATGCCCGAGCGCCTTGATGAACTCGCGCGGAAAGCGCAGTCCGGACACCGGAAAGTTCTCGATCGCGCGCGCCGTGGAGGCGCCATACATCGCGTCATCGGGCACCTGCATCTCGCCCATCGAATCATGTTCCGTTCTCATGCCAGCTTACCTCTCATGCTTTTTCGCGACGGCACATCAGCACCGTCAGATCGTCATCCTGACCATCGCGCCCGAAGCGCCGCAACTCCTCGATCAGGCCGGAGCCGATGGCCTGAAGCGGCTCGTCGCGATGCGCCATCAGCCAGGTGCGCAACCTGGCCTCGCCGAAATGCTCGCGGCCGCTGCGGCTCGTGGTTTCGGTGACGCCGTCGGTATAGGCGAACAGGAAGTCCCCCGGCTGCATCTCGGCGCGCTGCACCTCGAAACGCACACCGGGCACGACGCCCAGCGGCGGCGACGTGGCCTCCAGCGACTCGAGGCGATCGCGGCCGACCAGCAGCGGCGGCACATGGCCGGCGTTCATCCAGATCAGCGAATGGCTCTGCGGCTGCAGCTTGGCCATGAACAGCGTCACGAAGCGGCCGGCGGTCAGCGATTCGCACAGCGCGTCGTTGAGATAGTTCGCCGCATCCTCGATCGGCCAGTTGGTCTTGGCCAGCCCCCGCAGCATCGCCTGCAGGTTGGCCATTGTCAGCGCCGCCGGATAGCCCTTGCCGGAGACATCGGCAATCATCAGCCAGATGCGGTCGTCGGCCAGCGGGATATGGTCGTAGTAGTCGCCGCCGACCGAATAGCAGGTCTGCTGGAAGCCGTGGATGCGATAGCCGTCCACGTCGGGCACGGACTTCGGCAGCAGCCCCTGCTGGATCTCCTCGGCGATCATCAGCGAGTCCTTCAGATCCTCGCGTTCCTTCAGGCCGGCCATGGCCGTATTCAGGCCGCGCGCCAGCTCGCCCAGATCGTCGTCCACCAGCACCGCCACGCGGCCGTCGAACTGGCCGGAAGCCAGCTCCCTGAGGCCGCGGTTCAGCTCACCGGTCACGCGCCGCAGCGTGCGGCTGATCGTCCACACCAGATCCATGCTGGCCAGCACCGACATCACCAGCAGCACCGTCGCCTGCGCCAGGATGAAATGCTCCTCGGCCTCGATGCCGGCCAGGGCCAGAAAGACATAGGCGGCGAGGATCAGCGTCGGCAACAGGCCGGTGACGAGAAACACCAGCCACGGCCGGCGCGAGGAGGAGGTCAGCGGCTGACCGAAACGCGGATCCTTCAGCTGCGAGAGGAACAGACCCTGCTTCGCAAGCGCAAGCCGCAGCCGCGTGGCATGGGCGATGGAATTGGCCACCGCCAGCGCCGGCGCCAGCACCGCCCCGCCGAAAACGATGCTGAGCAGCAGGCTTGCGAACATGCGCAGGCTCGGCGGATGCGCCGTCGCATGGCTGGCAATGCCGATGACGGCCATCAGGTAGATCGAAAAGAAGACCCCGGCCGCGCCGAAACCGCGCATCGCCCGCCAGGGAAGATGCGCCATCGCCGCCTCGACGAGCCTGCGCGCACGCGGGCCGCGCTGCCGATGCAGCCGCAGGCAGCGCCCGAGCGGCGCAAAGACCCAGAATGCGGCCACGGCGAACACGACGACAAAGACCAGCATGTCGGCCAGGCTGACCGCATGGCCAAGGCCAAGCGCGTCACTGTTGCCCGACAGCCGCATGACCAGCTGACCGGCCGCCAGCACGACGGGCAGCGGCCACAGGCAGGCGAGATAGGCGGCGAAGTCGCGGATCATGCCATGGCGGAACACGGAGGCGATCATGCCGCTGACTATAGAAGCAAGCGCCGGCCGGGACAAATCAGGCCTCGGAAGGCCTGCTTCACGCGACCATGCACAAAGCACGAAATAGAAACGGCCCGCGACCTTGGGGCCGCGGGCCGGATCATCCTTCACGGAAAGTTCCCGAAATGGCTCCCCGGGCCGGACTCGAACCAGCGACAGGGTGGTTAACAGCCACC
>CAZDLB010000136.1:0-2754 GCA_964505995.1 uncultured Zetaproteobacteria bacterium | reverse complement strand
CCGCCGGGCACGATCGTGTCGAACAGCAGGCGATGGCCGAAGATGTCCCGATGCAGGCGCGCGATTTCCTCGCGCAGGCGCTGCATCTGCGCATGCATGAAGGCGAACGCGGCATCGTTGCAGATCGCGCCGATATCGCCGATATGGTTGGCGATGCGCTCGCGCTCGCAGAGGATGCCGCGGATGAAGCTGGCGCGCCTCGGCGGCTCGATGTCGGCGGCATATTCGCAGGCCTGCGCGAAGGCCCAGGCGTGGGCGACCGAGGTGTCGCCGGAAACGCGCGCGGCCAGCCGCACTCCCTGCTCGGCGGTTTTCCCCTGCATCGCCCGCTCGATGCCCTTGTGCACGTAGCCCAGCCGCTCCTCCATGTTCAGGATCTGCTCGCCGACGGCGAGGAAGCGGAAATGCCCGGGCTCGATGATGCCGGCATGCACGGGGCCGACCGGAATCTCGTAAACCCCGCGGCTTTCGGAGCGCACAAAGTCGTAGTCGCCGCCTTCCGGATTCGCTTCCAGCGGCGTGCGCGCGTCGAAGTCGTCGCGCAGCGGGAGGGCATCGGCCGGCCAGTGCTCGTGTTTGATCCATGCCCGTGGATCGGGGCTGTCCGTGATCGTGATGCCGAAGAAGTCGGCCATGTGCCGCTCCATGCGGCTGGCTGAGACATACTGCGAGGCGATCGAGGGCAGCTCGGGTTTGTCTGAGGCGAGCGGCGTGCGCAGCAGCGCATGGCGATGCTCGGGATGCGCGAAGGCCATGTAGGCATACAGCCCGTGGCGTGCGCTCTGGTCCTGATCGTGGCAGCCGGCCTCGGCGGCCCAGACGGCCACGAGCCGCATCTCGAGCCTGCGGGCCTCCTCTGCCGCATGCAGCCATTCCAGGCGTATGATCTCGAGGCACGGCATGTGCGCCGGATGATGATCCTCCAGATACGTTGTGCGAATGCCGCGATCGCCGAGGCGCTCGGCGAACCAGGTGTTGGCCTTGTGCCTCATAGTCCCTCCACTGAGGTCGATACGATCAGCGCCGCGGCCTGGTCGTACCAGCCGGCCAGGAATGCCGGGATCGACAGGCCCAGCACCAGCGCCAGCGCCAGATGCGCATAGAACGGCAGCATGTTCGGCGAAACCGCCACGGCCTGTTGCGCCGGCTCGCCATAGACCATCGGCTGGATGAAGCGGAACAGCCCGGCCATCGCGACCAGCAGGCCGAAAAGCAGCGGCACGCAGGTCCAGGCGTGGGCATCGAGCGTGGCCGTGAACAGCAGGAACTCGCTCGTGAACACGCCGAACGGGGGAAAGCCCGCAATCGCGGCCGTGCCGATCAGCAGGCCCCAGCCGATGCCGGGATGGTGGCGGATGAGCCCCCGGATCTCGGCCATCTTCTGCGTGCCCATCGCCTGCGCGGCATGGCCGACGGTGAAGAAGATGCCGGACTTGACCAGCGAATGCACGGTCATGTGCAAGAGTGCCGCAAAGCTCGCCAGCTGCGTGCCGATGCCGAAGGCAAACGTCATCAGCCCCATGTGCTCGATCGAGGAAAACGAGAACAGCCGCTTGATGTCCCGCTGCCTGTGCAGCGAGAAGGCTGCGACAATGAGCGACAGCATCCCGAAGGCCATCATGATGTGCCCGGCCGTCTCGCTCATCGTGGCCCCGTCCACGAGCACCTTCAGCCGCACCAGAGCATACAGCGCCAGATTCAGAAGCAGCCCCGAGAGCACGGCCGAGACCGGCGTGGGGCCCTCGCCGTGCGCATCCGGCAGCCAGGCATGCATTGGCGCCAGGCCCACCTTGGTGCCGTAGCCGACCATCAGGAAACAGAAGGCGATCATCATCACCGTCGGATCCAGCTCCGAGGCATGCCGCAGAAGCCGCGTCCAGGTCAGCGCCTCGTTGCCGTGCCCGAGCACACCATAGGAGGTGAAGAAGATCAGCACGGTGCCGAACAGCGCCAGCGCAATCCCCATGCCGCAGAGAATGAAGTATTTCCACGCCGCGGCGATCGAGGCCGGTGTGCGATACAGCGACACCAGCAGCACCGTGGCCAGCGTGGCCAGCTCAAGGCTCACCCAGAGCACGCCGATGTTGTTGGTCGTGAATCCGAGCAGCATGCCAAACTGGAAGAGCTGGAACATGCTGTGGTAGAGCCGCATGCGCCGGCTGTCCACGCGGCCGATCTCGCGCTCGTGGCGCATGTAGGGGCCGGAGAAGATCGCCGTCGTCATGCCGACGAACGCGGTCAGCACGACGAGGAAGACATTGAACGCATCGAGGAAGAACCAGCCACCGATGCCTTCCTGCGCCCCACGGTTCAGCACCATCCATGCAAGCCCCAGGCTGGCGGCGAAGGTGGCCGCGCCGGTCAGCACGTTGATGGCCGCGGCCAGTCGCGCCCGGGCGATGGCGGCCAGCAGCAGCCCACCGAGCAGCGGCATGGCCAGCGTGGCGAGAAACAGGTTCATTCCTCGTCCTCCCGCTCGTGCAGTGCCGCCTGCATCGCATCCACCTCGAGCGAGTCGAAGGTCGTGCGGATCTGGAAGAAGAACAGGCCGAAGATCAACGCCGCGATCAGCACGTCGAAGGCGATACCGATCTCGACGACGAGCGGCATGCCGTTGGTCGAGCCGATGGCGGCGAAGAACAGCGAATTCTCGACGGCCAGGAAACCGACCACCTGCGTGATGGCCTTCTTGCGCGTGATCATCATCAGCATGCCGAGCAGCACGCAGGCCGTGGCAATGGCCATCGAATCGCG
>CAZDLB010000135.1:0-2766 GCA_964505995.1 uncultured Zetaproteobacteria bacterium | reverse complement strand
GCCCTGCGCATCGTCGGCCGGGTGATCTGGATGGGGAAGAGGGTTTGATCAGGCGCGGTTGAATATCCGTCGATTATGCCCGATAATGATATTGAACAAGGCCGGGGCGGCACGTAGAATGGGCCGACTGATGGAGGTGGTCATGATTCGAGATGGAATCCCTTGGTAAGGTCCTTTCGGGGACAGACTGGAAGTTGATACTCACCATCCTGACCCTTGCGGCAGGATGGTTTGTTTCGCATTACCTGCAACGTAGGCTGAGCCGGAAGCAGCTTGCGATTCAGTTGCTGGGTTCAACCAACACCGACGAATACTGGAATCGCGCCCTGGCCACGGTGTTCAACCACATCCGCGAGAAGCCATCCTACGACTACGCCGCGTTGGCTATGAATCGCTGGAATGGCAACCTGACCGACGAGAAAGAGAAACAACTGTACCATGATCTCAAGGTCGTCCTGAATCATTTCGAATTTACCAGCATCGCCGTCCTGAACCGGGCGGTCGATGAAGATGTCATCCGCTGGTCGCGCAGGTATCAGATGCTGGAAGTCCACCGCGCCTGTCGTGGTTTCATCACCACGCTCCAGAACAAGTCGGGAAACAAGAATCTCCTGTGTAATTACCTCGAACCTGTTCGTCGATGGGAGGACAAGCCAGATCGAGCAAGACCCCGTGGGTAGTTATGCGATGCCCTGATGATGGAGGGTGCCTTCGCCTGATTGACACCCGCCCGCGCCTTCGGCTAATGTAGGCTTCGTTCCCGAGATCACCCCGCCGGACCCGCGTCCGGCGGCTTTCGTTTCACCCCCCAATCATGCTCCGCCTCGTGGGTGCTTGGAGCCCGGTTCGCCGGGCTCCGCTTGCATCCGGGAGGCGAGATGCGAGATATCGATTCCATCATCATTCACTGTGCCGACACGCCCGACGGCCGCGAGTTCCATGCCGCCGATATCGACCGCTGGCACCGCGAGCGCGGGTGGCGGTGCATCGGCTATCACTATGTCATCGCGCTGGATGGCACGGTCGAGCCCGGCCGTCCGGTCGAGGAGATCGGCGCGCATGTGAAGGGGCACAACCTGCACTCGATCGGCATCTGCCTGATCGGCCGCACCCGCTTCACGCGCGCCCAGTGGAATGCCCTCGATCGGCTGGTGAGCGATCTCGGCCTGCGCTTCCCGGATGCCACGCTGCACGGCCACAACGAGTTCAATTCCGCCAAGACATGCCCCGGCTTCGACGTGGCCCAGTGGATCACCGAGCCGCTGCGGGTCGAAATGGCGCACCTGTGGGAGGAGGCATGAGCTGGTCGGATGTCGGGCAGTGGCTGAAAAACAACGCCGGCAAGGGGGCGGCACTGGTCGGCTCGCTGGTGTCGGGCAACATCCCCGGTGCGGTTGCAGCCGGGGTGGCGTTGGTTTCATCGGCCACCGGTACGGATGACCCCGAGCAGGCCCTGGCCGAGCTGCAATCGAATCCCGACACGCTGCTGAAGCTGAAGCAACTGGCCGTCGAGAACGAGAAGGATATCCGCCGCCACATGGAGGCCATGCATCTGGCCGAGCTGCAGGACCGTCAGGCCGAGCATCACGAACAGCAGGAAACGATCCGCGCCGGTGATCGGGCCACGGATGAATATGTGCGCCGCACTCGTCCAAAGATGGCCCGGCAGAGCTGGTGGGCCACGATCGCCTATGTGATTGGCTTTGAGGCCGCGCACGCCTTCGGTCTGACGCAGGCTGGCGCCTCGATGGACCTGGCCATGATCCTGCTGGCTCCGGCGGCGGCCTATATCGGCTTCCGGACATGGGACAAGTGGGGTAAGGCCCGGTTTGCGGGGGTTGCCAATGGCTGACATCGTCGATCTGGCGCAGCGCCGCGAGGCCGAGATGCTGGAGGAGGCGCACCGCCGGCGCGCCATCGCCGTGGCCCGGCAGATGATGCACGGCCAGCGCATCGAGGGCGGGCGCGTGATCTGCGCCGACTGCGGCGAGCCGATCCCGGCGGGTCGGTTGCGTGCCCAGCCGCATGCGGTCCGTTGCCTGGGCTGCCAGGCGGCCCTGGAGGCCGGCGCATGAACTACGAGGCCGCGAAGTTCTGGTTCGAGATCGTCGTCTTCCTGTTCAATGTGTCGCTGTGGATCTATGTCTGGCGCTCGAACAAGGACAAGGCGACGGTGGACAAGATCGAGGCGCTGGAGAGCAAGCACAACGATGAGTTGCGCAGAATGCTCGAAAAGCTTTCCGAGATGGACAAGCGCCTGGTGCAGGCCATCGGCAAGAGCGAGCTGACGCCGATCTACGATCGCATGCAGGTCATCGGGGATGCGTTCTCGAAGATGGCCGGCGAGTTCACCGCCTTCAAGACCCAGCTTGGCCTTATCCAGGAGTATCTGATGAACAGGAACGGAGGCGATAAATGAGTCTGATCGAGATCCAGCGCGCCGATCGCCGGCTGCTGATGCTGCGGGCGCTTGCCGAGGAGCCGGACTATTCTCTTTCCGATATCGTGCTGCGCGGCCTGGTGGCCGAGTTCGGCCACGACGTGCCGCTGGATACGGTGCGCGCCGATCTGGACTGGCTGGCCCGCGCCGGCCTGGTCACGACTGGCGAGGCGGGCAGCGCCGTGGTCGCCACGATCACGTCGCGCGGCGCGGATGTCGCGGCCGGGCGCGTGCGCATCGAAGGCGTGCGCCGCCCAAGGCCGGGGGAATGAGCGTGAAGCACGCCTGCAAGAACCGTCCGAATCCGCCCCGCCCGTTCCGGCAGG
>CAZDLB010000134.1:0-2789 GCA_964505995.1 uncultured Zetaproteobacteria bacterium | reverse complement strand
TCGGCGTACTCGTCGAGGTGCCGGTGATGCTGTCGGTCGTGTCCATCGTCAATCGAACGAAACATTGGTATGAGCAGGGGGCTGTTCAACGAGGAGGTGCAGCATGATCAAACATGGACATATTGTCGTGCCGACGGATTTTTCGGCATGCTCCGGCGAAGCGCTGCGGCGCGCCTGCGTGCTGGCGCAGCGGCTTGGGGCCGAGGTGCATCTGCTGCATGTACTGGGACCAGTGCTGGCCTATGAACCCGAGAAGATTTCCCTGTCCCCGGTCAGCGAGATTTCCGCTGCCCTGCGTCGCGATGCTGAAACAAAGCTGGCCGAGGCTGCGGCGGACTCGCCGGCCGGTGTCAACATCCACACCCATCTGCTGGAAACGCACGAGCCGCCCTATCAGGCCATCTGCGAGTTCGCTGCCAATCTGCCCGCGGACCTGCTGGTCATCGGCAGGCACGGGCATCGAGGCAGGATCGAGCAGATGCTGATCGGCTCGACGTCGGAGCGGGTCGTGCGTCATGCGCCCTGTTCGGTGCTTGTGACGATGCCGCATGGAATTCTGAAATCAATGGAGGTAACGCAATGAAGGTGGATGTCTTCGAGCCGGCCATGTGTTGCAGCACCGGCATCTGTGGGACGGAGGTCGATGAAGCCTTGCTGCGCTTTGCGGCCGATGTGGACTGGTTCAAGGCACAGGGCGGCGAAATCGAACGCCACAACCTGTCGCAACAGCCGATGGACTTTGTCGATCACCCCGTGGCTCGTGCCTTCATGGAGCGATCCGGCGAGCAGGGATTACCCCTGATCCTGCTGAATGACGAAATCGTGCTGGCCGGGCGTTATCCGACTCGCTCCGAGCTGGCCCGCTGGTGCGCTCCGGAGATAGCAGCCGCGACCGGGGAAGACGAACAGCCGTCGTCCTGTTGTTGCAGCAGCAGCGGATGCTGCTGAATGCAGCCTGTCTTTCTGGAGGAACCGCCCCGGTTTCTGTTCTTCACCGGCAAGGGCGGTGTTGGCAAGACCTCGCTTGCCTGCGCGGCTGCCGTTCGGCTGGCGGAAAAGGGTAACCGAGTTCTGCTGGTCAGTACCGATCCTGCCTCCAATGTCGGCCAGGTGCTGGGTATTGAAATCGGCCATCGCATCACATCCATTGATGCCGTGCCCGGTCTCGATGCCCTGGAGATCGATCCGGAGGCGGCCGCTCATGCCTATCGTGAGCGCATTGTCGGGCCGGTGCGCGGCAAGCTGCCTGAATCGGCTGTGCGCAGTATCGAAGAACAGCTGTCCGGCGCCTGCACGACGGAGATCGCCGCCTTTGATGAATTCACCGCCCTGATGGCCGATGCGGATACGGTTTCCCGATACCGGCACATCGTGTTTGATACGGCCCCGACCGGGCACACGATTCGCCTGCTGCAATTGCCCGGCGCCTGGGATGCATTCATCGAGGCCAATCCGGACGGGGCATCATGCTTGGGTCCGCTGGCCGGCCTGGACAAACAAAGGCAGCAGTATCACGCCGCGGTTGAGGCGCTGTCCGACGCCGAGCGCACCCGGCTGGTGCTCGTGGCCCGGGCGCAACGATCCAGTTTCGCTGAGGTGGCGCGCACCAGCGAGGAACTCGCGAAACTCGGACTGGTGCATCAGCATCTGGTAATCAACGGCCTGATGCCGGACGATGATGCCGATCCGCTGGCGGCGGCGATCATGGAGCGCGAACGCGCAGCCCTTGAAGGCATGCCGGAGCGACTGCGGCAGTTGCCGACGGATCGTTTCCCGCTGCTGCCGTTCAATGTTCTGGGCCTTGAGGCGCTGCGCGCCTTGCTGGGCGATGCCCCGGCTTCGGCGCCGAAGGATGCCGGAGCGTCTGCCATGCCAGCTCTTCCGGGGCTGCCCGCCCTGGTGGATGAATTGGCGCCGTCTGGTCACGGCCTGATCATGTTGATGGGCAAGGGCGGCGTGGGCAAGACCACGCTGGCTGCCGCGATTGCGGTTGGCCTGGCCGAGCGCGGTCACAAGGTTCATCTGACGACGTCCGATCCCGCAGCCCACCTGGAGGATACGCTCGACGGCAGCCTGCCCGGCCTGCAGCTCAGCCGCATCGATCCAGCGGTGGAAACCGAGCGCTATCGGCGGCATGTGCTGGAAACCAAGGGCAAGCATCTGGATGCGCGCGGCCGGGCCATGCTGGAGGAGGATCTACGCTCGCCGTGCACCGAGGAGATTGCGGTGTTTCAGGCCTTTTCGCGCATCATTCGCGAAGCAGGAGATCATTTTGTCGTCATGGATACCGCGCCGACCGGCCACACCCTTCTGCTGCTCGATGCCACCGGCGCCTATCACCGCGAGGTGGCGCGGCATATGGAGGGCAAATCGGGTCGCTTTGTCACGCCGATGATGCGCCTGCAGGATCCGGAGCAGACAAAGGTGCTGATCGTCACGCTGCCGGAGACCACGCCTGTGCTGGAAGCAGCCGCTTTGCAGGCCGATCTGCGCCGGGCCGGCATTGAGCCGTGGGCATGGATCATCAACCAGTCGCTGGCTGCAGCACAGCCGGAATCCGGGCTTCTGCGCCTGCGCGCAGCGCAGGAGCTGTCCCAGATTCAGGCGGTCATGAATGAGCACGCCAACCGCCTGGCCGTCGTCGCCCTGCAGCAGCATGAACCGGTCGGCATTGAACGATTGCTTGGACTGAGCAGGCCTGCCAGATAGCTGAAGGTAACGCTCTGTCACACGCATGTCATATCCGCGAAATAGGATATGACAATCATCGGGAGGATATATGAACATTC
>CAZDLB010000133.1:0-2923 GCA_964505995.1 uncultured Zetaproteobacteria bacterium | reverse complement strand
AAAAACTCCCGGTCGCGCTCCCATATCTACAACCACATCCGCCCGCACAAGTCCTTGAACCTCATCCCACCGGCAAAGTATCTTGCCAACCTCAACCGCAGGACGGCGGCCTGATCCATGACCCATGTCTCATATGTGCTGAACCAGCACAGAAGGCTGACAGGCGGCATCGGGCCGCTATGATTCACGCATGTCCGTTTACACCGATCTGGGCTTCGAGGATATCCGTGCCATCCTCGGGCATTATCGTCTCGGCGAGCTGCACGCGTTTGAGGGCATCGCCGCAGGCATCGAGAATTCCAATTTCTTCATCGACACCGATTCCGGCCGCTATGTGCTGACCATCTTCGAGCGCATGCAGGCCGAGGAGCTGCCGTATTTCATGCGCCTGATGCGCCATCTGGCTGGCCATGGGCTGCCGTGTCCGGATGTGCAGCTGCGCGATGACGGCAGCCTGCTGTTCGTCCTCGACACGGACGAGGGGCCAAAGCATGGATGCATCGTCTCCTGCCTTGGCGGGCATACGCTGGAGCATCTGAGCAAGGCGCAGCTTCAGGCTGCCGGTTATGCGCTGGGGTCATTGCATCTGGCCGGTGCGGATTTTCCCGAGCGGCGTGCCTGCCCGACCGATCAGGACTGGCTGGCGGCCACCGTGGCCGCGGTCGAGGACGGCACGGCCCAGCGCTACGGTGCCGAGGCAGCCAGGCTTCTGCATGATGAGCTGGCCTGGCAGCGCCGGCAATCGCTGGAATCGCTGCCCACCGGCGTGATTCACGGCGATCTTTTCTGCGACAACATCCTCTTTGAGGGGGACCGCGTTTCGGGAATCATCGATTTCTACTACGCGCATGATGCGCCGTATGCGATGGATATCGCGATTTCGCTGAACGCGCTGGCCGTGGAGCTGGATGAGCCGGCGGAAACGGAGATGCGTATGCAGGCCTTTGTCGACGGCTATCAGAAGGCGCGCCAGCTTGCCGCGCCGGAGCTGGAGGCCATGCCGGCGCTGCTCAGGCGGGCGGCGCTGCGCTTCTGGGTATCGCGGCTCTATGATGCGCTGTTTCCGCGCGGCGGCGCCATGACCCAGACCAAGGATCCCGAGGAATACCGCAGGAAGCTGTTGCTGCACCGCGACCGGTAGTTTTTCTTCCGGGTCCGATCAGGTGTCGGGGGAATGCGGATGCCGGCCGGACGCGCGTTGATTGCGCGTGGCGTTCTGATCGGATTGTGCATCGAGTCCTCGCGTGAGGGCGGCCGCATACTCTGCGAGATCCAGGATACAGGCATCCCGGCAAACATAGGGGCGCTTGGTATTGAGCGCATGGCAGCAGCGGCCGTCTTCCAGTCGATAGGGACAGTTCTCGACCGGCTCTCCCGGCAGAGGCATGGCAGTCCACCTCCTTGCCACAAGTTTCGAGTGGAAGCTTATAGATAGGGTCGCCGGCCGGCGGTTACAATGATCACCATGTTCCGGAATCGTTCAGGCCGGAGCGCGGATCGGGCCGTTTGCAGCGGGTGGCTACAGGATATAGCGGGACAGATCCTCGTCCTCGCAGATCTCGCCCAGCTGCCGGCGCACATATTCGGCGTCGACGACGATGGTATCGCCGCTGCGTTCGGAGGCCTCGAAGCTGATCTGGTCGAGCACCCGCTCCAGCAATGTATGCAGGCGCCGCGCGCCAATGTTCTCGGTCTTGTCGTTGACCTGCACGGCCACGCGTGCGATCTCGCCGATGCCGTCATCGGCAAACTCGAGCCGGACTCCTTCGGCTTGCAGTAGCGCCGCATACTGGCGCGTCAGTGACGATTCGGGCTCGACGAGAATGCGCCGGAACTCCTCCTCGCCCAGCGCGTTCAGGTTTACGCGGATCGGAAAGCGCCCCTGCAGCTCCGGGATCAGGTCCGATGGCTTGGCCAGGTGGAAGGCGCCCGACGCGATGAACAGGATATGGTCAGTGTTCAGATGCCCGTAACGGGTGTTGACAGTCGTGCCCTCGACCAGCGGCAGCAGATCGCGCTGCACGCCCTCGCGCGAGACATCCGGCCCGTGGCTGTCGCGGTGCGTGATCTTGTCCATCTCATCGAGGAAGACGATGCCGTCGTTCTCGGCGCGCCGGATGGCCTCCTCCTTGATCGCGTCCATGTCCAGCAGCTTGTCCGCCTCCTGCTGCTGGATGACCTTCAGCGCCTCGGCCACATTCATGCGCTTGGTCTTGCGGCGGCCGCCCATCAGATTGCCGAGCACGTCCTTCAGATCCATTTCCTCGGCGCCCTGATTGGAGAAGATCTGCATCATCGGCATCGTCGGCGACTGTTCGACCTCGATCTCGACCTGGCGCTCGTCGAGCTCACCGTTTCTGAGCTTGCGCCGCATCTTCTCGCGCGACTCGCTCGTGCCGCTGTCGGTGGCGACCGGGCCGCCGGGGCTGACCGGATGCGGCATCAGGATGTCCAGAAGGTGGTCCTCGGCGATCTTCTCGGCGCGCGCCTGAACCCGGACCAGATGCTCGCTGCGCACCATCTTCACGGCGGTATCGACCAGGTCGCGGATGATGGTTTCGACATCGCGGCCGACATAGCCGACCTCGGTGAACTTCGTCGCCTCGACCTTGATGAACGGCGCGTTCGCCAGTCGGGCCAGGCGGCGGGCGATCTCGGTCTTGCCGACGCCGGTCGGTCCGATCATCAGGATGTTCTTCGGCGTGATCTCCTCGCGCATCGGCGATGCCACCTGCTGGCGGCGCCAGCGGTTGCGCAGCGCGATGGCCACGGCGCGCTTGGCGTCGTCCTGCCCGATGATGAAGCGATCCAGTTCGGAGATGATTTCGCGGGGGGTCATGGTCTGGCTCACGCTCAGCTCTCCCGGTTGATGGTTTCGACCGTCAGCTGGTCGTTGGTGTAGATGCAGATGTTGGCGGCGATC
>CAZDLB010000132.1:0-3014 GCA_964505995.1 uncultured Zetaproteobacteria bacterium | reverse complement strand
CACTCCCGGCATGACGGACTGCGCTGGCTGCCGCGTGCGCTCAGAGAGGGCCATTGCGTCGCGGTCATGATCGATCAGCATCTGTCCAACGGCACGCCCGTTCCGTTTCTGGGCCATGATGCGCTGACGACGACCCTGCCGGCCGTGTTCGCCGGCAAATACCGGACCCCCGTGTTCGGCGTCATGCTCCATCGCATCGGCCGCAGCTTCCGCTTCCGCCTGCAATTCTGGCCGATCGCACTGGATGCCGGGCTGGACGAGGTCGGCATCATGCGGCGCATCTGCGACAGTTTTGCTCCGGCCATCCACGCCCGGCCTGAGCTTTGGCTCTGGGTGCACCGGCGATGGCTCTATCTCGATGAACAGGAGGGCATCGGATGAGCAAGCACCATGCAATCAGCCGCGGGCGCTGGCAACGGGCCCAGCGGCTGCTGCTGGAATCATGGAAGAAGCGCGATCTGGCCGCTGCGCGTCAGGCCGCGGCCGAGCGCTATCTTCCGGCCCTTCGGCCCTATCTCGACAGGCTCGGTGAGGGCGCGCGCGTCCTGGAGATCGGCGCCGGACCCATCGGACTGACGCGCATGATCGAGTCGGTCGAAAAGACCTATGTCGATCCGTTGAACGATGACTACCGTCGGCTCTTTCCCGGCGAGCTGGATGAAGGTCGGTTCGTTACCGCGATGGCCGAGGACAT
Source organism: uncultured Zetaproteobacteria bacterium (assembly GCA_964505995.1). GTDB lineage: Bacteria > Pseudomonadota > Zetaproteobacteria > Mariprofundales > Mariprofundaceae > JAJRVH01. The sequence goes on along the minus strand of CAZDLB010000132.1, from coordinate 2,320 downwards.
GCCGCTTCCGGATGAGGCCTTCGACATGGTCCTCTGTCTGGACACGCTGGCCCACGGCCTGAATCCGGAACTGATGCTCAACGAGATCAAGCGCGTGATGAAGCCCGATGCGCTGCTGCTTCTGAGCATCCGGCTGCATTCGAAGCTGGAGGCAAGGCTGCATTATCTCGCCGAAAACTGGCTGCCCTGGCTCTGCCGCTATACCTGCCCCTATTACTATGCCAGAAACGGCATCCTTAACACCCTGCAGCGCCATTTCGACATCCGCGAGGAGGTCGCACTCGGCCCGGTCGGCTGGAAGATCCCGGGGCTGACCCGCCAGGAATGCCTGTTCGTCTGCGCACGCAAGGCAAAGCCCTGATGGCACGGCGCATCGTGCTGCTGCCGCCCAACTGGATCGGCGATGCCGTCATGGCCCAGCCGGCGATGCGCGCCATCGTCCGCCATCATGAAGGCGCCGACATCGATGTATATGGCCGCAGCTGGCTGAAGGAGCTGCTTCCCTGGCTCGATCTGGGCCCGGCGCGCTACAGCGAGCAACTGGGCGGCCATGACACGGCCTGGCTCTTTCCGAACAGCTTCCGCGCAGCCTGGCTGTGTCGCAGGGCCGGCATCCGGACCATCATCGGCTACCGCGGACAGTGGCGCAGCCTGCTTCTCAGTCGCGGCATCCGCAGGCGCCTGAGCATGAAGCATGACCACCACCGCCTGGGCTATCTCGACCTGGTGCGGCAATGCGGCATCCCGGCAGATGATGCGCATGTGCGCCTGAAGCTTCCACCGGAGGCGCAGGCGGCGGGGCGTAGCCTGCTTCGCGACCATGGACTGGACCCGGAGCGGACGATCTGTCTGGCGCCCGGTGCGCAGTTCGGAGGCGCCAAGCGCTATCCCGCAGCCTCCTATGGCGAAGTCGCTCGCGATCTGGCCAACGATGGCTGGCAGATCGCCATCCTCGGGCTGGAAGCGGACCGGGATTTCGGGGCGATCATTCTGCAGCAGGCCGATGGTTCCCACTGGAATGCCGCCGGCCAGACCACGCTGACCCAGGCCCTGCAGCTGATCGCCGCCTGCCGCCTGATGCTGTGCAATGATTCGGGCTTCATGCATGTTGCCGCAGGCCTCGGCATCCCGACCGTGGCTCCGTTCGGCGCCACGGATCCGGCGCGAACCTCGCCGGACGGCCCCAGGGTCCGGATCCTCTATCAGCCGGCGCCCTGCAGCCCCTGTCTTGAGCGCGAATGCAAGGTGGCCGGCCAGCCATGCATGGCGAACATCCCCCCCGGGATGATGATTGAGGCCTGCCGGAACTTTCTGGAGCATGCATGAAGGTTCTGGTCGTCAAGCTCTCGGCCTTCGGCGACATCATTCACTGCCTTCCGGCCCTGGATGACATCCTGGAGTCCCCGCAGGTGGATGAGGTTCACTGGCTGGTGGACGAACGCTACGCCTTTGTCACGGAAGTCTTCCCGAAGCAGGTGCAGGTGCATCGCGTCCGCACGAAGGGAGGCGGACGTTTATTCTCGATCGCCCGAACCATCCGGCAGCTCCGGCGGCTGGATTTCGATCGCATCATCGACCTTCAGGGGCTGATCAAGTCCGCGCTGCTGGCGCGACTGATCGGCGCGCCCGTCTACGGCTTTGACCGGAGTCTGGCGCCCGAAAAGGCGGTCAGCCGTCTGCAGGTTCCGGCGATCTTTCATCCGGATGAGAAGCATGTCGTGCAACAGTACCGGCGTATCGCACGCGCTGCCCTGGGTGAAGGCGCGCGCAAACAGCCCCCGGAGGCCCTGCCCTATGTGCCGCCCAGGATCAGACCTGAGGATGCAAGGCTTGTGCCGGACTGGCATGCGCTTGCGGATCTGGGACTTGAGGACAAGGCCTATGTGGTGCTGCAGTCCGGCGGCGGCTGGCAGACCAAACGACTTCCCGAACGCAGCTGGCTCGCCGTGGCTACCGGCCTGCTCGATCAGGGCCTGCTGCCCGTGTTCAGCTGGGGCAATGATCAGGAGCGGAGGGTGGCGGAAGAACTGGCCTTGCGGAGCAATGGCTGCGCCTTGCCGCGCCGCCTGAATATGTCAGCATTGGCTGCGTTGCTGATGCGGGCCAGAGCGGTCGTCGGGCCGGATACGGGTCTGGTTCACCTCGCGGCCGCGCTCGGCACACCGACCGTCAGTTTCTGGGGGCCATCGGCATCATGGCGCTCCGCCCCATTCGGCGACGATCAAGGAGTCCGACATTGTCATATCGAGTCCAACCCGCCCTGCGGCCCCTGCTTCCAACGCAGCTGCGAGCATTTCATCTGCATGGATGCGATTGCGCC
>CAZDLB010000131.1:0-3025 GCA_964505995.1 uncultured Zetaproteobacteria bacterium | reverse complement strand
CAAAATCTGGTGCCCTTGCGGGCGTGCCGGTTCGACTCCGGCTCCCGGTACCACTTCTTCAGTTCAGAAATCGCGCGCTCATGAATCGCGCGCCGGAATCTCAGCCCTGGTCGGTCAGTGCGGCAACAGGCCGTTTCAGCGCCTGCCGGATGGCCTCGTTCAGCCGCTTCATGTCCCAGGGCTTGTTGATGACCATCGGCGAGACATCGCCGAGGTAGTGCTCGGCGACCGCATCCTCCTTGTCATAACCGGTCATGAACACGACCGGCATCGGCTGCGCTTCTTCGAGATCATGCAGATGGTTGGCCACCTGCACGCCCGTGGCCTTCGGCATGATGATGTCCAGGATCGCCAGCCGAAGCTCCTGCCGATGCGCCTCGATCAGCCGCAGGGCCTCGGCGCCGTCCCTGGCCGTGAGCACGCGATAATTCGCATCCTGCAGCAGATCGGAAAGCGCCGTGAGCACGGATACATCGTCATCGGCCACGAGAATCAGCTCCCCCTGACCGTGATCCAGCCTCGCATCCCCGTCCGTCGCTTCCGCATGCCGGACATGCTCGTAACAGGGCAGGTACAGATGAAAACAGCTGCCCTCCCCCGGCGTGGACTCCACCTCGATCATGCCCCCCATGGACTCGATGTTGCCGCGCACCATCGCCAGCCCGAGTCCCGTGCCGATGCCGCTGCCCTTCGTGGTAAAGAAAGGCTCGAAGATGCGCTGCATCGTCGCCTCGTCCATGCCGCAGCCGTCATCGCGGACGGTCAGGTGGGTCCACTTCACGCGATGCGGATGGGGATGATGCTGCTTGAGGCTCGCCATGAGCTGCGGCCGGGAACGGACCGAAAGCCGTTGCATGCGAATCTCGATGCGACCGGTATCGGCGCCCTTCTCGCGGATCGCATGCTGTGCATTGGTCAGCAGGTTCAGCAGCGACTGCTGCAGCTGCGTCGGATCCCCGTGCACCGGACAGGGCTCATCGGTCAGCTCGCAGACCAGATCGATGTTCTCCGGAATCGAGGCGCGGGCAAATTTCAGCAACTCCTTGATGAACGGCTTCAGCTCGAAATCCTTGTGCTCTACGACGCCCTGGCGCGAGAAGGTCAGCAGCTGGCGGATCATGCCGGCCGCGCCATAGCCCTGGGTTTCAACGAGCTGCACCCGCTCCTTCAGCTCCGGCCGGTCCTCAAGCTCCCGCCGGATCATGAACAGGTTGCCCAGCATGCCGGCCAGCACATTGTTGAAATCGTGGGCGATGCCGCCGACCAGCGTACCGATGGCCTCCATCTTCTGGGCCTGGCGCATCTGCGCCTCCAGTTCGACCATGCTCGTCACATCCCGGTGCACGGCGACGAAAGATTGCCGGCCATCCGGTTCGATGACCGGCGTGATGCTGGTCAGCGCCTCATAGATGCTGCCGTCCTTGCGCCTTCGCTGATGCCGGCCGCTCCAGGAATGCCCCTCCTTCAGGGCCTCGCGCAGCTGGCGGAAGGCCTCGCGGTTGCCGCCGGGCACATCCCAGAACTGCAGAACCGACTCGCCGATGAGCGCATCCGGCCGCATGCCGACGCTGCGGGCAAAGGCCTCGTTGGCAAACTCGATGATGCCGTCCGGCCCGAAGGTGCACATCGCCTCATCGGACTGCTCCAGCGCCGTCATCACCCTATGCAGCTGCTGCTCGCGCTCGACGCGCTCGCTCACGTCCGTCACCAGGCCGACGAAATACCTGGGCGTTCCATCGGCATCCATCACCGGTCCGATGCGCAGGTCGTTCCAGAAGGTTGAGCCGTCCCTGCGATGGTTCTTCTGCAACACATGCACATTGCGCCCTTCGCTCAGGCCGCGCCGGATCTCGCCGATGGTTTCCGGATCGGTTTCCGGGCCCTGCAGAAAGCGCGGATTGCGCCCGATGGCCTCCTCGGGCGAATAGCCGGTGATGCGGGTAAAGGCCGGATTGATGCTGATGATGGGGTTGTCCGGCATCCGGGGATCGGTAACCACGAGGCCGACATCGAGACTCTGCGAGACCTTGGCAAAGATCTCGTTCTCCCGCGCCGCCCGCGCCAGCGGCGCCACGACCCAGACATGGATGACCGGTGCGGCCAGCAGGCTCAGCAGCGCCGCATCCAGCCACGGATTCCACCAGGCCCGCGCATCCAGATCCAGCGCCTGAAACAGCAGCATGATCGCCAGCTCGGCCAGCGCGATGGCCAGCAGGATTCGCGCGCCGTAAAGGAGCAGGCCTCGTCCGGATGCAGGGCTTGTGTGCATGTCTGCATCATAGCCCTTTCAGGATTGTGGGGTTATCGGACGAGATCAGCTTTCGGGCTAAAGGCTTTGCCTAATCCCTGAAATCCCCCACTCAGCTCGGAATGATGCCATGGCGCACCGCGATCAGCGACAGCTTGACGGCATTGTTCACCTTCAGCTTCTTCAGGATATTGGCGCGATGCACATTGACCGTCTTCGGGCTCAGATGCAGATGCTCGGCGATCTCGCGCACGCTGTCGCCGCGCGCCAGCATCGTGAACACCTCGAACTCGCGGCTGGTGAGGATGTTCGATGGCGCATCCTGGCCCTCCGGCGCCAGCACGATCTCCTGAGCCAGATGCGGCTCAACGAAGCGCTGCCCCGCGGCCACCTTGCGGATCGCCTCCTCCAGCACCTCGGGGCTGGCATCCTTGGTGATGTAGCCTAAGGCCCCGACCTCCAGCGCCCGCTTCGGAAACACGACATCATCGAACATCGTCAGAATCGCCACCTTCGCGTCCGGATCGCGCGCCAGAAGCCGCCTGAGCGTGTTGATCCCGCCCTCGCCCGGCATCTTCAGGTCCAGCAGCACGACATCCGGCTTGTGCCTGAAATAATCGCTGTAGCCTTCCTCGCCGCTGGCGGACTCGCAGACGACCTCCATGTCCTGCATCGAGCCCAGCAGCATCTTCAGCCCCTGGCGGACCACGGCATGGTCATCGATCAGTTGAATACGAATTGCCATCTCATTCTCCCGTCTTATATTCCTGTAGACCA
>CAZDLB010000130.1:1954-3208 GCA_964505995.1 uncultured Zetaproteobacteria bacterium | reverse complement strand
TAATGCATCCACTTGCCGTCGCGGCGGGTGGCAACGAGTCCGGCATGGCGCAGCACGCCCAGATGCCGGGAGACGGTACTCTGCGGCAGCTCCAGCGCCTCGGTCAGATGACAGACGCACAGCTCATCGCGCAACGACAGCAGATGGAACAGGCGCAGGCGCACCGGATCGCCCAGCGCCTTGAAGGCCGCCACCAGCTCCCTCGACTCAGCCACCGACGACCACCGACTTGATGTTGACGAACTCGCGCAGGCCGAAGTCGGACAGCTCGCGCCCATACCCGCTCTGCTTGATGCCGCCGAACGGCAGGCGCGGGTCGGATCGGACGAAATCGTTGATCGCGACATTGCCGGCCTCGAGCCGATCCGCGATGGCCAGCGCCCGATCGACATCGCGCGAAAACACGGCGGCCCCCAGCCCGTAATCGCTCCGATTGGCAAGCTCGACGGCGTGTTCATCATCCCGCGCCCGGATCAGGCAGGCCACCGGGCCGAACAGCTCCTCATCGAAGGCCGGCATGCCGGGGCGCACATCCTCCAGCAGCGTCACGGGATAGAAGAAACCGGGGCCGGCCGGCAGTTCGCCGCCGAACACGCATGTCGCACCGGCGGTAACGGATGCCTGCACCTGCGCATGCAGCGCCTCGCGCAGGTCGGCACGCGCCATCGGCCCGACCGTCGTTGCGGCATCCAGCGGATCGCCAACGACGGCCTGCCGCAGGCGCTCGATGACGGCAGCCCGGAAGGCGTCGTACACCGCCTCGACGACGATCCAGCGCTTGGCCGCAATGCAGGTCTGGCCGGAATTGAGCAGCCGGGCGGCACTGCAGGCTTTCGACGCCGCATCCGGATCGGCATCGGCCAGCACCAGATAGGGATCGGAGCCGCCCAGCTCGAGCACGGATTTCTTCAGATGCCGCCCGGCCTGAGCCGCCACGGCAGCCCCGGCGCGTCTTGAACCGGTCAGCGAGACGCCGGCAATACGCGCATCGGCGATGACCGCTTCTGCCATGGCCTCGTCGATGTACAGATGCTCAAAGGCGGAAATCCCGGCCCGATGGAAAAGCTCGACGATGGCCGCAGCACATCCCGGCACATTCGGCGCATGCTTGATCAGGATGCCGTTGCCGGCGAACAGCGCCGGCACCGCGAAGCGGAACACCTGCCAGAACGGGAAGTTCCACGGCATGATGCCGAGGATCACGCCCAGCGGCTCGAAGCGAACCCAGGCCTCGCCCGAATCCATGGCCACGGC
>CAZDLB010000130.1:0-1854 GCA_964505995.1 uncultured Zetaproteobacteria bacterium | reverse complement strand
TGCCCCAGGGCAGGATACGCTCGGCGATGCGATGACCCAGCAGCTTGTGCCAGACGACCATCGCCACATGCCCGATCACGAGCACCAGCACGCCGTTGGCAAAGGCCTCGTGCAGCTCGGCGAAATCGTGGCCCAGGCCATGCTCGTGATCGCCGATGATCCACATGCCGAAGCCCGCCGCGGCGGCCACCAGCGCACAGAGCATCATGATGCCGTGCACGGTCTTCGCAATCGTGTCGCTCTCGCTCGGCTCGGGCAGCTGTCCCTTAAGCCACATCGGCACCTCGCGGCGCACATCCGAGGCCAGTTCCGCACGCCCCTCGGCCGTGCCCCACGGGAACCAGCGCCGCCAGGAGGCCTCGGCGCCACCGACAAACCCCCAGAGGATGCGCAGCAGGATGACGCCCAGCGCCGCAAGGCCCACGGCCTCATGGATCTCGACGACGGCATCCTCTTCCTCGGCCATCGCCCCCGGAGCCGCCGCATGTGCGGCATTATGGGCATGCGCGACCTCGATCATGCTCACCGCATGCTCGTGCTCCTCATCTTCCATGAACTGGCCCGTCACGAGCTGGGCAACGATGAACAGCGCCACGAACAGGTGCAGCCAGCGTGTGATCTTGTCGTAATGCATGCGATTCTCTCCTAGTCGTACTTGCGCCCGGCCAGCGCTTCCATGCGCAGGCGCAGCGCGTTGAGCTTGATGAAGCCGCCGGCATCGACCTGATCGTAGGCTCCCTGATCGTCCTCGAAGGTGCACAGGCGTTCGTCAAACAGCGAATCCTCCGAGCGGCGGCCGACGATATCGACATTGCCCTTGTAGAGCTTGACGCGCACGTCGCCGTTGACCGTCGCCTGCGAGGCGTCGATCAGCTTCTGCAGCGCCACGCGCTCGGGTGCGAACCAGAAACCGTTGTAGATCATCTTCGCATAACGCGGCATCAGCTCGTCCTTCAGGTGCGCCAGCTCGCGATCCAGCGTGATGGACTCGATCGCGCGATGCGCCTTGAGCATGATCGTGCCGCCCGGCGTTTCATAACAGCCGCGTGACTTCATGCCGACGAAACGGTTCTCGACGATATCGATGCGACCCACGCCGTGCCTGCTGCCCAGACGGTTGAGCTCGGTGAGCACCGCGGCCGGCGTCATCTCGACGCCATTGACGGCGACGATGTCGCCGCCACGGTAGCGCAGCTCGACATATTCGGGCGTATCCGGCGCATCCTCCGGCGCCACGCTCCAGCGCCACATGTCCTTCGACGGCTCGACCCACGGATCCTCGAGATCATAACCCTCATAGGAGATGTGCAGCAGGTTCGCATCCATCGAGTACGGCGATTTGCTGCCCTCGCGCTTGCGCTCGACCGGGATGCCGTGCTTCTCGGCGAAGCGCAGCATGTCCTCGCGGCTGACCATGTTCCACTCGCGCCAGGGCGCGATGACCTTGACGTCCGGCTTGAGCGCATAGAAGCCCAGCTCGAAGCGGACCTGGTCGTTGCCCTTGCCGGTGGCGCCGTGGGAGACCGCATCCGCGCCCTCGGCCTCGGCGATCTCGATCATGCGCTTGGCGATCAGCGGCCGCGCAATCGAGGTGCCAAGCAGATATTCGCCCTCGTAGATGGCATTGGCGCGAAACATCGGATAGACGTAGTCGCGCACGAAGTCCTCGCGCAGATCCTCGATGTAGATCGAACGCACACCGCAGGCCTCGGCCTTGGCGCGCGCATCCTCGACCTCCTCGCCCTGGCCGAGATCGGCCGTAAACGTGACGACCTCGCAGTCATAGGTGTCCTGCAGCCATTTCAGAATAATGGAGGTATCCAGCCCTCCGGAATAGGCCAGCACGGCCTTCTT
>CAZDLB010000129.1:0-3286 GCA_964505995.1 uncultured Zetaproteobacteria bacterium | reverse complement strand
GCCATGCGCATGCTGCAATCGCGATCGCAATGGATGAAAGCGAAGTTTTCCTGTCGCATGGAATCCCGGAGGAACGAATTTACCATATCCCAAATGGGATCCGTCCAGAGGAATTCCGGTTGGATGCGGCGGCCGCTTGCCATCCCCTCGGAGGAAAGAAGTATATCCTGTTTGCCGGGCGTCTGAATCCCATCAAAGGTCCGGATCTGCTCTTGCAGGCCTTTATCAGCATTGCAGCACGCTTTCCGGATGTGCATCTGGTATTTGCCGGTCCCGATGGGGGAATGGAGGCTGAGCTCAAGGCGATGGCGAGCGGCGCAGGTTTGAGAGATCGTATCCGCTTCGTTGGTTTCGTGGCGGGCGAGAAGAAGGCCTCCCTGTTCCATCACGCAGCCTTGCTTGTCGTTCCGTCGAGACAGGAAGCCATGTCCATCGTCGCGCTTGAAGGTGCGGCATCGGGCATTCCGGTGGTGCTGACGAAGCAGTGCGGTTTCAGCGAGCTTTCTGATTGTGGTGGCGGGCTCGAGGTCAATGCTGAAGCGGGCGAGATTGCTTCTGCCATTGGCGGGCTTCTCGAACAACCGGACAGATGCAGGCAAATGGGAGAAAGGGGAAGGGCGCTGGCAATGGAGAAATATACCTGGAGAAAGGCGGCGCACTACCATCTTGCTCTGTTTCGCAAGCTGTTGCAGGAGAGACGTTGAAGATTCTCATCATCACCCAGTACTTCTGGCCGGAGCAGTTCCGGATCAATGACCTTGTCCGGTTGTTGCGTGCACGGGGGCATGAGGTCAGCGTATTGACCGGCATGCCGAATTATCCGTCCGGCAGGCTGTTCGATGGCTATCGCTGGTGGACGAAACGCCGCGATGCATTCGAAGGCGTTCCGGTGTTCCGCGTGCCGCTGTTTGTCCGCCGGCAGGGGCGCGGCTGGCAGCTGGCCCTGAACTATCTCTCCTATGTGGTTTCCGCCTGCATGCTTGGCCCCTGGCTGCTGCGCGGACGCGCGTTCGATGCGATTCTGGTTTTTGCACCGTCGCCGTTTACCGTGGGCATTCCGGCCGCCCTGCTGCGCAGGATCAAGCATGCACCCGTGCTGTTCTGGGTGCAGGACCTGTGGCCCGAAAGCCTGCAGGCGGCCGGCGGCATCCGCTCCCCCGGAATCCTCCGGGCCGTTGGTCGGATGGTGGCTTGGATCTATCGCCGCTGTGATCGTGTGCTGGTGCAATCCAAAGGGTTTATCGAGCCGGCCGTGGCCGCGGGTGCGGAGCGAGGCCGCATCCGTTATCTTCCGAACTGGGCCGAGGATTATTACCGCCCCGTGACGGTGGAGGAGGATGCGCCGGAGCGCCGGGAGATGCCGCAAGGCTTTCGCATCATGTTTGCCGGCAACCTGGGCGAGGCGCAATCGCTGGAAACCATCGTCGCGGCTGCGGAAAGGCTTGCCGATCTTCCGGACATCCAGTGGATCATGATCGGCGATGGCAGGCGGAAGGCCTGGATGGAGCAGCAGGTCGAGAAACTCGGGCTTGAGCAGCGGTTCCATTTCCTCGGTCGCCGTCCGGCCGAGCAGATGCCGCGCTATTTTGCTCTCGCCGATGCGCTTCTTGTGACGCTGAGGAAGGATCCGGTGTTTGCTCTGACGATCCCGAGCAAGATCCAGTCCTATCTTGCCTGCGGCCGGCCGATTCTGGCCGCGCTGGATGGCGAGGGAGCCGGGATCATCCGCGAGGCAGCTGCCGGCCTGGCCGTGCCGGCCGGCGACGACAAGGCGCTGGCGGAGGCGGTTCGCAGCCTGCATGCGATGTCTGCGGAGGAGAGGCGGGCGATGGGGGCGAGCGGCCGGGCGTTCTTCGAGCGGGAGTTCATGGCTGAGAAGCTGGTGGACCGGCTGGAAGGCTGGATGAACGAGCTTGTGAAGGAGGGGCGATGCGAATTCTGATTCTGGGCGGAGACGGCATGCTTGGCCATCAGCTGCTGCTGTCCTGGCGCGAACGCCACGAGGTGCGCGTCACGCTGCGCGGCGCGCCCGCCGATTATGCGCGCCATGGCCTGTTCAACAAGGACAATGCCGAATATCACTGCGATGTGCGCGATTTCGAGTCGCTGGCCGGGAAGATCCGCGCCTGGGGACCTGAGGCGATCGTGAACGCGGTCGGCATCGTCAAGCAGCGATCCGAGGCTTCCGATGCGATCCTGAGTCTGGAGATCAATTCGCTGCTGCCGCACAGGCTGAGCCGGCTGTGCGGCGAGATCGGCGCAAGGTTGATTCAGGTCAGTACCGACTGCGTCTTTTCCGGACGAAAGGGGATGTATCGCGAGGACGATCTCGAGGATGCGCGCGATCTTTACGGCCGCAGCAAGCTCATGGGCGAGGTGCATGATCCCCAGGCCGTGACGCTGCGAACCTCGATCATCGGCCTGGAGCTTGCCCGCAAAAAAAGCCTGATTGAATGGTTTCTGGCCCAGACAGGTGAGATCCGGGGGTATGCACGCGCCATCTACTCCGGGTTCACGACGATGGAGATGGCGCGCATCATCGAGCGGGTGCTGCTCAGGCATCCGGAAATCCACGGCCTCTGGCATGTGGCCAGCTTACCGATCAGCAAGTACGATCTTCTCCGTCAGCTGTCCGAGCGACTTCACCGGCAGGATGTGCGCATCCTCGAGGATGACAGTTTTGTCTGCGACCGTAGTCTTGATGCATCGAGGTTCAACAGGGCGACGGGGTATCGGCCGCCGACATGGGCCTGGATGCTCGATGAGCTGGCACAGAGGATTCGGGAGCGGCAGGAATGATTTTACAGGACAGAACGATTCTGGTGACGGGCGGCACGGGCTCGATGGGCAAGGTGCTGGTGCGGCGCCTGCTCTCGGGAGAACTGGGCACGCCGAAGAAGGTCATCGTGCTTTCGCGCGACGAGGCCAAGCAGCATGACATGCGCATGGCCTATCTGCATCGGCGCGTGGCCACCGATGAGGTGATCTTCCGGAACTTTCAGCAGGCGCTCGAATTCCGCATCGGCGATGTGCGCGACTACCGTGATGTCTGCTCGGCGCTGCGCGGGGCCGATATCGTCATCAATGCCGCGGCCCTGAAGCAGGTGCCGACCTGCGAATACTTCCCCGATCAGGCCGTGCTGACCAACTGTGTCGGCGCAATGAACATCGTCCGGGCCATCCGCGAACACGATTATCCGGTCGATACCGTCGTCGGCATCAGCACCGACAAGGCCTGCAAGCCGGTGAACGTGATGGGCATGACCAAGGCCGTGCAGGAGCGCAT
>CAZDLB010000128.1:0-3328 GCA_964505995.1 uncultured Zetaproteobacteria bacterium | reverse complement strand
CCGATCAGCGTGAAATAGACCACCAGCTCATGCCCCCACGGGGCGATATGAAATGCATTGTATTCAAACATGGTGTCCCCTCCCTATAGCACGCCCGAAAAGAACTTCGAGCCGCGGTTGTGCCGGTAGAATGCCTCGGCATCGCGCTTGAGCGCCGCCGATTCCGGCTGCGTCATGACCTGATCCATCAGATGACGGTCCGGCTTGACATAGAAGACCATCGGCTTCGTGCCGAGCTCGGGCTTGAGCACCTCGACGTTCTCCCTGGCCAGGATGCGGCTGACCTCGGAGTTCGGATCATTCAGATCCCCGAAGATGCGCGAGCGACCCAGGCAGGTCTGCACGCAGGCCGGCACCAGCCCGTTCTTGACGCGGTGATCGCAGAACGAGCACTTGTCCACGACGCCGCCGATCTTCACGTTGTCCCGGTTCTTCGGCAGCACATGCCGGGCATTGTACGGGCACGCCGCGATGCAGGTGCGACAGCAGATGCAGCGCTCGTAGCGCATCAGCACGAAGCCGTCCGGATCCTTGTAGGTGGCCTCGGTCGGACAGTTACGCACGCACGGCGGATTGTCACAGTGGTTGCACAGGCGCGGGAAGAAATGCCGCTTTGTGTTCGGGTACTGTCCGGTGTCCTTGACCTTGACGATCGTGCGCCAGACACCGAGCGGCACATCGTATTCCGCCTTGTCCGCGCACACGCACGCCATGCAGCCGATGCAGCGGCGCAGATCCACGACCATCGCCCAGCGCTTTCTCCCCTTCACGCCCAGCGACGGCTCAGCCTGTAAACCTATAGCCATCTTCATCCTCCTTGTTCGTCCCTCCCGTTGCACGATACAGGAGGACGGACCGGCGAATGGGAGGGAGCAACCGGTCCGGCCTCTTGGTTCCTCGGCTAGAACTCCGCCTGCAATCTCGATCCGAAGGCGCTGGCCGTGCGCGACTGATGGATACCGGCCACCAGCGGTGCGTTGTAATGCGCCGCGCCCAGCTTCGCATAATCGCCAAACACCTCGAGCGCCAGCGGCGAATTGGGAAAGGCATATTTCAGTTGCAGATAGGCCTCATCGCCGATGTTCTTGCCTTCGCCGACCACGCGCTCCTTGCTGGCGCGATAGACGCCCAGACCGAGATAGCCGGACAGCTCGTCGGTAAAGCCATAGCCCAGACCGAGCTGCACGGTCTGCAGGCCGTAACCGTTATTGCCTGGCCTGAGCATGTTCGCATCCATGCCGGTATCGGTCGGTCCCTGGATGTTCAGGATGCCGGTCTTGCCCCAGTAGCCCTGGCCGCCATAGATCTGCTGCGGCGACAGATAGCCCGATCCATCCGCCTTGCCGGTGGTGTACAGGCCGAGGATGCTCCAGCTCAGCGCATCGAACTGGCCGTTCGCATAGACGCGGAACTGCGTGCCCTTCGAGTCCACCGTCGTGGCGGTGACATTCGGTGCATTCCTTTTGACGTTCGAAGCCACGACATCGGCGCCGATCTTCCAGCCGCCATGGCTGCCGCCCATATCCACTGCAACCCGGCCGCCGATCCAGCTGTTGCTGTCGTAACCGGTCGCCGTGGCGTTCGGGGTGCGCAGCACCAGCCCCATCACACCGGCCTCAGCACCCCCCAGATCACCGCCAAGGTCGAGCAGATAACCGGTGATGTCGTTCTTGATGGCCGTGCCTTCCGCATTCTCCTGGATCTTGATCCAGCCGGCGCGGTAATCGAACGCGCCAGTGTTGCCCGAAACCGCAAACGTCACCGGATTGAAATCCCAGTCGCCGGAAAACAGTGTATCGCCGAACCTGTCGGACAGCGGCACCAGACCCGCCGTCAGTGTCGCGGCCTCGGAGAAATGGTAGTTCATCACCGCATGCCGGATGCCGACGGTATTGCCGCCTGGAGGCGTACCGGTCGGATTGTTCGTGTGATTGCCGATGCCCTGGGTGATGTGACCGAAGTTGATCTGGATGTGGGTATCGAATGCCTCGGAGAAGGTCAGGTCGATGTTCTGCCGGATGCGGACGCGGGCTGCCGCGACACTGCCGGCACCGGATGAATCATTGAGGGTGTAGGAATTGATGCGGTACTGGCCGCCGAAGCTGACCTCCGGCCCGGCCATCGCCGGTGAACTGATCAACAGGCCGGCCGCGAACAGACCAAGCCCCATGCGCCATCGTTTCATGGTTCTCCCTCCCCTTAAATTACGATCTTATGCCATCAATCTCCCTAGTGCTGGTATGGACATATCGCAGCTATAGCAGCCTTGAATCCGGAACGCAAGTTTTTTTCAGTCCCGCTGCCGCCATTCCTCAGGAAGCCCCTCAAAGTCGCCGCCGACATCGTCGAGAATCACATGCATCTCAAAGCGGCCATCGTCCCTCCGCCGGAACTTCGCCCCCGGCAGCAGCGCCGCATACACCGGCTGACGCATGACAAGCTTGCGTTCCGGATCGAACACCCCAAAGGCGGTACCGAAGATCTTCAGCTGTTTCGCCGAGCCCTTCCATACCTTCTCGTCCAGCTCCTCGACCTCCTCGATGCGCTCGGTCCTGAAACCGGCGAAACAGAAGTCCTTCAGCTGATGCTGGTAGAGCATCTCATTGATCAATGCCACGGCCAGCGACACATCGTCGAAGCCGTACCAGACGATCGGCATCGCCTCGGTGCGCTCAAGCTTGCCCCACATCAGCAGCCCGAGCGCACCGATGCTGGCGTCATAGACCTCATAACGTGAATCCGCGCGGATCGTCATGCCGATGCCGCCCCTGGGCTCGTCGGAGAACTCGAATTCGGCCATCGCCTCCCTCCTATGGCGTTTGCGACACCCAGACATCGCCGGAGCCGGTGCGCTCGCGCTTCCAGATCGGCACATTCCTTTTCAACGCATCGATCATGAATTCGCAGGCCTCGAAAGCGGCCTTCCGGTGCCGGGCCGCCGCCACGACGAGCACGATCTGCTCTCCGGGCAGGATACGACCCACGCGATGCACGATCAGCGCCGCACCGATCTCGAAGCGTTTGAGCGCCTCCTCCCGCACCTTCTCCAGCTCGCGCTCGGCCATGCCCTCGTAATGCTCGAAGTCGATCCATTCGATCGCCTCCCCTTTCGAGACGTTGCGCGCACGGCCGACGAAACTGACGATGCCGCCCGTGTCCCGGCGATCATCGCACAGCTTCGCAATCTCGACATCGGCGGAGAAATCCTCCGTCTGAATCCTGACCTCGCCATCCATCGTCACCCTCCGCTGACCGGCGGAATCAGCGCCACCTCGTCTCCATCGGCCAGGGCATGATCGGACGGGACATATTCGCCATTCACCGCCAG
>CAZDLB010000127.1:0-3422 GCA_964505995.1 uncultured Zetaproteobacteria bacterium | reverse complement strand
CCGCGAAAGCGCAGCAGCGAGAGCTGGGGCGAGCGGGGGCCTTCGATCGGCACCGGGTAGTCGCCGGAGAAGCAGGCATCGCAATGCAGCTCGCGTGGCTTGCCGACGGCGCGGTACATGCCGTCGAAGGAGACAAAGGCCAGCGAATCCGCGGAGATGGCCTGACACATCTGCTCCAGATCCATCCTGTTGGCCATCAGCTCGTCGGCATTGGGCGTGTCCACGCCATAGAAGCAGGAATGCTTCGTCGGCGGGCTGGAGATGCGCATGTGCACCTCTTTGGCTCCGGCTGCGCGCACCATCTCGACGATCTTGCGGCTGGTCGTGCCGCGAACGATGGAGTCATCCACCAGCACGACGCGCTTGCCGGCGATCAGCTCGCGGTTGGGGTTGAGCTTCAGCTTGACGCCGAAGTTGCGGATCGACTGCTGCGGTTCGATGAAGGTGCGTCCGATATAGTGGTTGCGGATCAGCCCCATCTGGAACGGGATGCCCGAGGCCTCGGCGTATCCCATGGCCGGCGGCACGCCGGAATCCGGAACCGGCACGACGATGTCGGCCTCGACATGCGCTTCGCGCGCCAGCTCCATGCCGATGCGATAGCGCGCCTGATAGACGTTCACGCCTTCCAGGGTGGAATCGGGGCGCGCGAAATAGACATACTCGAAGACGCAGAACTTCGGATCGCGGTTCTCGAACGGAAAGAGGCTTTCGATGCCGTCCTCCTCGATGACCACCATCTCGCCGGGTTCGATGTCGCGGATGTAGCGCGCGCCGACCAGGTCAAAGGCGCAGGTCTCGCTGGCCAGCACATAGGTGCCGTCGAGTTCGCCGAGAACGAGCGGGCGGATGCCGTTGCGGTCGCGGATGCCGATCAGCCGCCTTTCGGCCAGAACCAGCAGCGAAAAGCCGCCGGCCAGCCGGTTCACGGCCTCGGCGACGCGCTCCCGCATCGTCGTGGCCTTGCTGCGTGCCACCAGATGGATCAGCACCTCGGTATCGGATGTGGACTGGAAGATCGAGCCCTTGTTCTCCAGCTCGCGGCGAAGCTCCGGCGCATTGACGATGTTGCCGTTGTGGCACATCGCGATGCCGCCATGCGCATATTCATAGGCGAACGGCTGGCAGTTGCGGATGCCGGAGTCCCCGGAGGTCGAATAGCGTACATGGCCGATGGCCCGGTGGCCGACGAGCTTCTTGATATCGGATTTGCGGAAGATGTCGGCCACGAGCCCCATGCCGCGATGGGTGGTGAACTGATGGCCGTCGGTGGAGACGATGCCGGCCGATTCCTGGCCGCGATGCTGCTGCGCGTAGAGGCCGAGATAGGTCAGGTTGGCAGCCTCGGGATGATCGAATACGCCAAAGATGCCGCATTCGTCATGGAAATGGTCGTCTCGGTTGTCGAAATGGCCGCCTGTCATGCCTTCCTCACTGGCTGTTGCTTTCAAGAATCGCTTTCAGCGCCTGCTTGTCCTTGACCGGAATGACATCGCCAAGCGAAGTCTTTCCGGGTTTCGGGATGATGCTGGTCGTCGTCCCCTGTCTGGAGAAGGGATAACCGGAGGGTATGGCCCGGCCAAGCATGTCCCCGAGGTCGATGGCGTAGGGGGCCAGCAGGCTCTTCCGGATCCAGGGAGCATCGGGTTTGGTGTAGGATGTATACACCAGAAAGCACAGTGCGATCAGCAGCAGCCCCCGGGCCGCGCCGAAGAAGACGCCCAGCGTCCGGTCCGTGGCCGTCAGATCGGCCAGGTCCACGAGCTTGCGGATGATGGCGCCGATCAGGGCCACGAGGATCATGACCACGACAAAGACGAGTGCAAAGCCGGCAATGTCGGCGACGGTGGTGTTGCTGATCCACTGGCCGAGGAAATCGCCGGTGGCACCGGATGTACGGCTGGCGATCAGGAATGCAGCGACGAGACCGATCAGCGAAATCATCTCGCGCACAAAGCCGCGCCAGAGCGACAGAACCATCGACAGGCCGACGATGGCGATCAGAATATAATCGAGGAAATTCAAGCCAAACCTGCCTTCAAGCCAAACCTGCCTGTACCGCTTCGGATAGATGCCTGACCGCGGAGAATCGCAGCGATGCGGTCTTTCCGGGGCGCATCTTAGCAACGATATTGGCCTTCTGCACCCTCGGATGATTCTCGGCCGGAAGCAGCAGATGCGTAAATCCGAGATTGGCCGCTTCCCGCGCACGGGCCTCGGGCTGCGCCACCGGCCGGATCTCACCGGTCAGTCCGACCTCGCCGAACAGCGCCATGTCCGCGGCCAGCGCCCGGTCCTGATAGGCTGACACCATGGCCATCAGCACGGCCAGATCCGCGGCCGGTTCGGTGATGCGCGCGCCGCCGGCGACATTGATGTAGACGTCATGCTGCGACAGCGGCACGCCGATGCGGCGCTCGAGCACGGCCGTGAGCATGGCCACGCGACCGGCATCCAGGCCGACCGCGGAACGCTTCGGCGTGGCATAGACCGTCGGCGCGATCAGCGCCTGCACCTCGACAAGCAGCGGGCGTGTGCCTTCCATGCAGGCCAGCACGACGGAACCGGGCGTGTCCTTGGCGCGCTCGGCCAGGAACAGGCGTGAGGCATCGCGGATGCCGATCAGGCCCTGATCGGTCATCTCGAACACGCCGATCTCGCCGGCCGGCCCGAAACGGTTCTTGACCGCTCTGAGGATGCGATGGGCATGGCCGCGATCCCCCTCGAAATAGAGCACGGCATCGACCATGTGTTCCAGCACCCTGGGCCCGGCGATCGAGCCGTCCTTCGTGACATGGCCGACCAGGATCAGCGCATGGCCGAGCTGCTTGGCCTGCTGGATCAGCGCGGCGGCGCAGTCGCGCACCTGCGAAACCGTGCCCGGCGCGCTGGTCAGGCGGTTGCTGACCGTGGTCTGGATCGAATCGACGATGACGGTCTGCGGCCGGTCCGCCTCGATCGTGGCCAGCATGGATTCCAGCTCGCAGGCCGCCACCAGTTTCAGCCTGTCGTGCAGCGCTCCGATGCGCTCGCCGCGCAGGTGAACCTGCTGGGCCGATTCCTCGCCGGTGATGTAGAGAACCGCTTGCTTATCGGCCAGCTTCGCGGCCGCCTGCAGCAGGATCGTGGATTTGCCGATGCCGGGATCACCGCCGATGAGGATGGCCGAGCCGGACACAAGTCCCCCGCCCAGCACGCGATCCAGCTCCTCGATCCGGGTCGAGCGACGCGGCTCGGAGGATGAGCTTATGCCGGTAATCGGCTGGCTTGGCAGGACCTTTCCTTTCGCGCCGGTGCGCGCCGGGCTTTCCGTGACGATCTCGGAAATCGTGTTCCATTCGCCGCAATCGGGGCATTGCCCCATCCATTTGCGGTGTTCGGCGCCACAGGCGGCGCACACGAAGCTCGATCTGGCCATGCGG
>CAZDLB010000126.1:0-3449 GCA_964505995.1 uncultured Zetaproteobacteria bacterium | reverse complement strand
GCCACCGCTTAGCAATCCGCGGGTGCCGGCCTGAAGCAGGCGGCCTTTCCGATTGGCGGATGCGCAGCTGATGATCCGTCGCATTCCGTAAATCCCTTTGAAATTGGCGCAGATCCGAACGGTCGTTGTGCCGGTATTTCTGGAGTTATTCATGTCCGAAACAAGCGAAGCCAGCGAGGTCGTCGAGGCCAAGACCGAAAAGACCGAGGTTCCCGTCGAGGAAAAGCCACGCCGTCGTGGGCGTCCGCGCAAGGTTGCGGCCGAGGCAGAGGCCGTCAGCCCGGAGACCGAAACCGCGGAGGCCGATGCCAAACCGCGGCGCAGGGGCCGCCCACGCAAGACCAGGAGCGAGGAGGAGGCTGTCAGCCCGGAGGCCGAGGGCGGCACCCAGCAGGCCGAGGATAAGAATGCCGAGGGCGAGACGGCCGAGGCACAGGAGGGTGGCCGCAAGGGTCGCTGGCAGAAGGGCAGGAATCATCGCCGTCGCCGCGATGAAGCGGAGGAACAGATCTCCGATGAGATGGCCGGCGTGACGCTGAATCTGAAGGAGGTCTCGGCCAAGAGTCCGACCGAGCTGCTGGAGCTGGCCGAGAAGTATGAAATCGAGAATGCAGCCGGTATGCGCAAGCAGGAGCAGGTCTCGGCGATCCTGCGGGCCCACGGCCTGCGCGGCGGCACGATCTATTCCGAGGGGGTGCTGGAGATCCTGCCCGATGGCTTCGGTTTTCTGCGTTCCTCCGATGCCAACTACCTGTCCGGCCCGGACGATGTCTATGTGTCGGCGCACCAGATCCGCCGCTACTTCCTGCGCAAGGGAGACACCGTGGCCGGCGAGATCCGCGCGCCCAGGCGCGGCGAGAAGTATTTCGCGCTCAAGAGCGTGGACACCGTCAACGGCGAGTCGCCGGAGGTGGCGCGCACGAAGGTGCTGTTCGACAATCTGACGCCGCTGTATCCGAATGAACGTCTGCGCATGGAGATCGATGACCCGACGAACAAGGACCTGACCGGGCGCATCATCGATATCGTCGCGCCGATCGGCAAGGGCCAGCGCGCGCTGCTCGTGGCACCGCCGCGAACCGGCAAGACGGTGATGATGCAGTCCATCGCGCATTCGATCGAGCGCAATCACCCCGAGGTCGAACTGATCGTGCTGCTGATCGACGAGCGCCCCGAAGAGGTGACCGACATGAAGCGCTCGGTCAAGGGCGAGGTCGTTTCCTCGACCTTCGATGAGCCGGCGCAGCGCCATGTGCAGGTGTCCGAGATGGTCATCGAAAAGGCCAAGCGCATGGTCGAGCACGGCCGCGATGTCGTGATCCTGCTGGATTCGATCACGCGTCTGGCGCGCGCCTACAACACGGTCGTACCATCCTCCGGCAAGATCCTGACCGGCGGCGTGGACGCCAATGCGCTGCATCGCCCGAAGCGATTCTTCGGCGCGGCGCGTAATGTCGAGGGCGGCGGCAGCCTGACGATCATCGCCACGGCGCTGATCGAAACCGGCTCGAAGATGGACGAGGTGATCTTCGAGGAGTTCAAGGGCACGGGCAATATGGAGATCAAGCTGGATCGCAAGCTGGCCGATAAGCGCGTCTTCCCGGCCATCGACATCGCGCCTTCGGGCACGCGCAAGGAAGAGCTGCTGACGCCGCGCGACGAGCTGCAGAAGGTGTGGATCCTGCGCAAGATCCTGTCGCCGATGGGCACCGTCGACGCGATGGAGTTTCTGATCGACAAGCTGAGCTCGACGAAGAACAACGCCGAGTTCTTCGAGAAGATGAATCAGTAGCCCTGTTCGCGGGCCGGGAAGTGTTCGGCCAGGTGATGGAACGAAGGCACATGGTAATCCCATGTGCCTTTTTCCTTTTCATGGCTGATCCAGACCGTCTTGCAGCCCAGGCGCGCGGCGGCGGCCAGGTTGTCCGGCATGTCATCCACGACCAACGTGCGCGCAGGCTCCGCGCCCTCGGCCTCGATCAGCCGGGCCAGCGTTTCGATGTCGGGCTTGGGGATGTAGTCGTTGAAGCGGATGTCGTAGATGCGCTCGAAATGATGCAGCACGCCCAGCGCCGTCAGCACGCGCTCGGCATGTTCGAGGATGCCGTTCGTATGGATGACCTTGCGCCCCGGAAGCCGGGCCAGCGCCTGGTCCAGCTCGCGGTCGGGCAGCAGCAGCTCGTGCGCGCCGATGTCATGCACATCCTCGAGAAAGCCCTCGGGCTCGATGCCGTGGTGCAGCATCAGGCCCCGCAGCGTCGTGCCGTAGCGTTTCCAGTAGTCCAGCCGCAGGCGGTCGGCCTCGTTCTCATCCACGCCGAGTTCGCGCGCGACATAGGCGGTCATGCGCTGATCCATGCGCGCGAACACGCCGGAATCGGCGGCATAGAGCGTGTTGTCCAGATCGATGACGCAGAGTTCAAAGGGCACGATCGCAGGCTATCACGGGCCGTCGGCGTTTTCCCTGCTTCGGCGTCGGAGATCGAGCAGGCCGTGGAAGAGGAGGGAGACGAGATACATGATGGAGATGCCGGTTCCGACCGGATAGATGACATAGAAGAAGCCCAGTTCGCGAATCTCGGGCGGGGAGGCAACGGCAAGAAAGGCCATCGCGCCTCCGGGCGAATGCATCGTGTCGCTGATGCGCATCGCGGCGATGGACAGGCAGACGGCCAGCATGCCGCCAAGCCAGAGGGGTTGATTTGGCATCAGCTGGGCGACGGACACCCCGATCAGCGAAGAGATGATGCTGCCGCCGAAAACGGAGCGCGGCCTTGCCATACGGGATTCGGGCGCGCCGAACAGCACGACGGCCGTCGCGCCGAAGGCGGCGATGATCAGCGGCAGCGCGGTCATGCCGTACATCAGCTCATGCGCCAGCGCCACCATCGAAAGCGCGATGGCGCTGCCCAGCGTCGCCGTGAGTGCCGTCCTGATGCGCCATGGGATGCTGCGATTCATGAAGTCCTCCGGTTTCAGTATAGCCCGATGGCGCGCAGGATGACGGACGCTGGGCTATAATGACCGGGAAAAGGAGGGCTTATGCCGGAAAGGCGCATGTTTGCCAGGCAGCGAAGGTTTTCCCGCGATGTGATCCGGCATACGCCGCTGGTGCGGATGAGCCTGATCCTGATCGTGATGTGGCTGCTGTTTTCCGCCGCGCTGTTCCTGTCCGAATCCGGGGCGCCCGGCACGCCGATCAGCAGTTACGGCAAGGCGCTGTACTGGGGCGTGGCGGCCTTCTCGACGGCCGGCATTGCCGATACGCCCGTGCGCGGGACATCGGAATTCATCGGCGCGGTGTGGATCGTGGTCGGCTCGCTGATCTTCTTCGGCTCGATCGTCGCCACCATCACCGCCTATTTCAATCGCCCCCTGCAGCGGCCGGCCCGCCAGATCATCGACACGATCGAATACAATCTTGAACAGCTCGATGACCTCTCGGTCGA
>CAZDLB010000125.1:0-3468 GCA_964505995.1 uncultured Zetaproteobacteria bacterium | reverse complement strand
TCTGTCGGGCGAACCCCTCAACGCATTCCGCCACGCTCTGACCTCGCTTCGATCACGGGCACTCAGCCGCCAGATATAAACGGAGTTCGCAAACCCTGGGGAGAAATGATCAGGGCTGCACTCGAAGCACCCCGCGATACATGCCCATCTGGCACTGAAAGCCGTAATCCCCGGGCTGCTCCGGCACGATGCGGACGACCACCGGCCGGCCGAGCGGCAACTCCTTCTGGATACCCAGTTCGGGAAACAGCACCTGGGCGGCGCAGGCCGCATCATCCTCGCGGATGAATTTCAGCGAGATGCCCTTGCCGGCCGTGGCCTGAATCAGAGCCGGCTCGTAGACACCGTCGCGCACATGAATCTCGACAATCTGGCCCGGCGCCGCGGTCACGGCGGCGGACGGCCGGTACAGCCAGAACCACCAGATGATGAATCCAATCAGCAGCAGACCGAGGATATTCACCAGAATCATAAATCCGCCTCCGGCCTGAACAGCCGCAGCCGATTGGCATTGGTCACGACGGTGACCGAAGACATGGCCATCGCCGCGCCCGCGATCATCGGGTTGAGCAGCAGCCCGAACGCCGGGTACAGCACGCCCGCCGCCACCGGGATGCCGAGGCTGTTGTAGATGAACGCGCCGAACAGGTTCTGTTTGATATTGCGCAGCGTGGCCCTCGAGATCGCAATCGCGAGCGGAACGCCGTCCAGGGACGAGCGCATCAGCGTGATATCGGCCGATTCGATCGCCACATCCGTGCCCGCACCGATGGCAAAGCCGACATCGGCGCGGGAAAGTGCCGGCGCATCGTTGATACCGTCGCCGACCATCGCGACCACCTCTCCGGCGGCCTGCAATCCGGCTACCTTCGCATCCTTGTCGTCGGGCAGCACCTCCGCCATCACCTCGTCCACGCCGACCGAGCGGGCCACGGCCGCGGCCGTGGCCGCATTGTCGCCGGTCAGCATGACCACCTTCAGTCCGGCCTGCCGCATGCGCGCGATGGCGGCGCGCGAGTCCTCCTTGATCGGGTCGGCCACGGCCACGATGCCCAGCACCTCGTGGCCACGAACCACATAGACCGGCGTTCGGGCTTCCCCGGCCAGCGCCTTAGCCTGGCGGACAAGGTCCTCATCCGGCGTCACGCCTTCTTCGGCCAGCAGCGCGGCATTGCCGAGCAGCACAGGCTCACCATCGACGCGGCCGACGACTCCGCGGCCGGGCCGGGCCTCGAAATCCTCACATGCAGCCCTCGCCAGCCCGCGCGCATCGGCCGCGGCCACAATCGCCGCGGCCAGGGGATGTTCGCTGGATTGCTCCAGCGAGGCCGCCAGGGCCAGTACGGCATCCCCGCCGATGACATCGGTCACGGCGGGAGCCCCGGCCGTGATGGTGCCGGTCTTGTCCAGCACAACCGTGGTCAGCCCGGCCGCCCGCTCCAGCGCCTCCCCCTTGCGGATCAGGATACCGTATTCCGCCGCCTTGCCGACACCGACGATCAGGGAGATCGGGGTGGCCAGACCCAGCGCACAGGGGCAGGCGATGATCAGCACCGTCATCGCCGTCACCAGCGCGAAGCTCAGGCGCGGTTCGGGACCGAAATTCAGCCATGCCAGGGCCGTCGCCACGGCCACGATCATCACGGCGGGGACGAACACACCCGCCACCTTGTCCACCAGTCGGCCGATTCTGGGCTTGGAGGCCTGGGCGTTCCTGACCATGCGGATGATATGGGCCAGCACCGTGTCGGCGCCGACATGGGTGGCGCGATACAGGAAGCTGCCGCTGGCATTGATCGTGCCTCCGACCACATCGTCGCCCGGCTGTTTGGCAACCGGCATCGGTTCCCCGGTCAGCATCGATTCATCCACCCTGGAGCTGCCCTCGAGGATCTGTCCGTCCACGGGAATCCTTTCGCCGGGGCGGACGCGGATCACATCGCCCGGCACCACCTCGTCCACCGGCACATCGATCTCGCGGCCGTCACGCACCACGCGGGCATGATCGACCTGCAAGCCGATCAGGCGGCGGATCGCCTCGCTGGTCTTGCCGCGGGCGCGCACCTCCAGCGCCTGGCCGAGATTGATCAGGGCAATGATGATCAGCGCAGCATCGAAATAGGCATGCAGCCCTGAGCCTGTCACCTGCGCAGGCACCACGCCGGGCCAGAGGATGATGACCATCGAATACAGCCATGCCGTTCCCGTACCCGTCGCGATGAGGGTATCCATCGTCGCCGAATGGTGAACAAACGCCTTCCAGGCGGCGATATAGAAATGCCGGCCGGCGGCATACATGGCCGCAAGCGTCATCAGCCCGATCCCGACCCAGAGTCCCCGCGATGACTCGATGGCCGGAAGGAAATGCAGAAACAGATTGGCGAACAGCGGCAGCCCGCAAAGGCCGGCGATGAAAAACCGACGCAGCAGTTCCCGGACATGCCGCTGTTCTTCGGCACGCTGGGCCTCCACGTCCTCAAGCCCCAATGCCGGGCTGGCGTCGTAGCCGGCCAACTGCACCGCCGCAATCAGGGCCTCGGCTGTCAGCTCCGGCCCGCCGCGCACCAGCGCTGTGCGATCCACCAGATTGACACTGGCCTCGCTCACGCCCGGCACGCCTGCGAGTGCCGCCTCGACCTTGCTGACACAGCCCGCACAACGCATGCCGTCGATGGCCAGCCGGATGGATTGCTGATCAGTCATGGCGCGGCTCAGAGACCCTGTCAGTAACGGCTGTACACCGTGGCCCTGCCGTTCTTATCGAAGGCCAGCACGCTGTAGTTTTTCGGTGGCAGGCCCTTGGCCTGCATACCGGGAGAGCGCTGCGGCATGCCGGGCGCGGTGAGACCTGCGATATCGGCCGGATGCTCCTTGAGCAAGCGCTCGACATCGGCTGCCGGCACATGCCCCTCGATCACATAGCCGTCCACGATCGCGGTATGACAGGAAGCAAGCCGGTCGGTTACGCCGTATTTGGCCTTGATGGCATTCATGTCCTCGCGCTTGTTTTCGATCACCTTGAAGCCCGCCTCGCGCATATGATCGGCCCAGCCGGTACAGCAGGCACAGCCCGGCGACTTGTACATGACGATTTCCGGGCCATTGCCGGCAGATGCGCTCACGCCCTCGTATGCCGCCGGTCCGCTGCCGTCTTCGGCATTGCACGCCGCAAGCCCGATAAGTGCCAGGGCAACCCCCAGAATCATGCCATTCATCCGTCCGTTCATGCCTGTTCTCCTTGGATTACATGGCCCATTGTCATCCCTTCCCGCCAATATAACAACATGCCGTAGATCACCGGCAGCACGAGAAGATTCAAGAGCGTTGTCGTCACCATGCCGCCGATCATCGGGGCTGCGATGCGCTGCATGACATCGCTGCCCGTGCCGCCGCCCAGCATGATGGGCACGAGCCCCGCGATCACCGCCGTGGCCGTCATCGCGATCGGACGCACGCGCTTGGCCACAC
>CAZDLB010000124.1:0-3632 GCA_964505995.1 uncultured Zetaproteobacteria bacterium | reverse complement strand
CGTGCTTGAGGTGGGTGGCGCGATGTATGAGTATCAGGCGCTGATGAAGGAAGACAGCAACGAATCCAGCGCCGATATCCTGATCATCGAGGACGAGGAACCGATCGCGCGGCTGATGGTGCTGCATCTGCGCGCGGCCGGATACACGACGCACTGCTGCTACGATGGCGATGCGGCGCTGAAAGCGCTGGCGGACGGTAAATGGAGGCTGGTGATCCTCGATCGCATGCTTCCCGGGGTTGGCGGCATGCAGCTGCTGCGCTGGCTGAAGAAGAACGAGACGCGCATGCAGCTGCCGGTGCTGATGGTCACGGCGCTCGGCATGGCCAGCGAGCGCGTGCAGGGGCTCAACGAGGGCGCGGACGATTATCTGCCCAAGCCGTTCGAGCCGGAGGAGCTGGTGGCCCGGGTGCGAGCGCTGCTGCGCCGCGCGCGCGTGCAGGAAAGCCCGGAGGCCGGCGCGCCGACGCTGTGGTTGGATCCGGAGGTGCCGGTGATTCACGATGGTGACCGCACCGTCGAGGTGCGGCCTCTGGAATACCGGCTGATGCAGGTGCTGATGGAAAAGCCGGGCAAGACGCGCTCGCGCGATTATCTGCTCGATCATGTCTGGGGCCGCGACGTGTTCGTCGAGGCGCGCACGGTGGATGTCACGGTCAAGCGCCTGCGCAAGGCGCTGGATACGATCGGGCGCAAGGACTGCATCGAAACCGTGCGCAGCATGGGCTATCGCTTCGTGGCGCCCGACGCCTGATGGGAAATGCCGCCTGGGTTCTGCTGGTCCTCGGCATCCTCGCACTCTGGGCCTACACGGCCTATCGCATGCGCCGGAGTCTGGAGCAGTATCGCGAGGAGAATCGCAGGCTGCGCGAGGCTTCCGGCGGGCTGGAATCGAAAAGGGCCGATGCCGGGCGGCTGGATCAGTTTCTTTCGGGGGTCAACGAGGCCATCCTGCGGCTGGATGCCGATGGCCGGGTGCTGGCCGCGAATGCCCGGGCGCGCGAGCTCTTCGGCATCGCCGACGATGCGCGGCTGCCGATGGCGATGCCGGCCTTCTATCGCGATCCGGACTGGAATGCGTCGCTGATCGAGGCGCTGAAGCGTCGGGAATCCTCTTCTCTGGGAAGCATGCGTATCGCGTCGCGCGTGCTGGCGCCGAGGCTGACGCGGATCGGCCGGGAGCAGGCGCTGCTGCTGTGCATGGACATCACCGAGCAGGACCGGCTGGAGCGGCAGCGGCGAACCTTTCTCTCCAATCTGATGCACGATCTGAAAACGCCGCTGACCTCGCTTCTGGGCTATGCCCGCAGCCTTGGTACGTTCGGCAGCGATCCGGCCTTTGTCGAGGAGGCCTCGCGCATCATCGCCGACGAGGCCCGGCATGTGAACCGTCTGCTCGATTCGATGCTGACGCTGGACCAGATCGAGTTTTCCCGGCGCGATCCCGATGCCCGCTGCGATGCGGGGGCGATCGCGAAGGATGTTCTGGAGATGCTGCAGCCGCAGCTTCAGGCCAGGGGCAGCCATGCCCGGCTGGAGATTGCCGAGGGCCTGCCGCAGCTGGCGATGGCATCCGCGGATTGCGAGCGCGTGATGACGAACCTGCTGGAGAACGCGATCCGGTACGGTGCCGCGGGCGGTCACATCGACGTGCGCCTGGGCTTCGCAAGTTCGGAGATGATTATCGCGGTCGAGGATGACGGCCCCGGTGTGCCGGAGAAGGAGATCCCGAGACTGACCGAGCGCTTCTATCGCGTTGACAAGGCCCGCTCCCGCAGGGAGGGCGGTCACGGGCTGGGGCTGGCCATCGTGCAGGAACTGGTGAGCATGCATGGAGGGCGCCTGCATATCGCCAACGTCGAGCCGCATGGCCTGAAGGTCGAGCTGCACCTGCCCATCGCCGAGGAATATCCCGGGCATGCCGGCGAAGCCGACGAGGCGGCATCGAAGCAGGTTTCCTGACGGTCCAACGAAAAGAGCCCGCCGGGAGGCGGGCTCTCTGGTTTTGTCGGGGCCGGACTTACTGGATCTTCGACAGCAGATCCGGATTCTTGACGAGGTTGCGCACGCCGTGGGCATGATCCTCGTTGAACATGTTGCCCTCGCACCACTTGCCGACGGTGTTGATGTCCACCTTGGCGACGTTCGGGTACACCGACCAGGAGACCTGGAATGGCGAGCCCTTTTCGTTGTAACCCGGACCGGTCGTCGAGCCGATGTAGTTCACCGGCGTGCCGAGATCGGTCGGCATGTTCACGGCCTGATACTTGCCATTCTTCTGGCCGACCTGGGTCAGCTTGCCGAAGTCGAGCGCATGGCGGTCGTTGACGACGACATACACCTGAGCCATGACGCGCAGCTGCGGATTGTTGATGACATCCGGAGCCAGGCAGGAGCCCAGCGTCGGGCCCGGCTTGACCTGGGCGGTTGTGTGTACATAGTGCACCTCGATCGTGTCGCCGGGCTTCAGCGTGCTGTGGGCGCTGTCGCAGATCTTGCCGTGCGTGGCCTTCAGCTCCTTTTTGCTCAGCTTGATCACGGCCTTGTAGCCGCTCTGGTAGCCATGGCCGTCACCGTTGCCGGCATACTCGGTGAACTGGCCGCCCTTGTGCTCGGCATTCTTGTGGAAATGGATGTTGCACAGATTCATCTGCGTGTAGTCCGGCGCCTGCGAGAAGATCACCGGATTGCGGCCGTCCTTCGAGTCGATGTCGCGCGGCGCCTGCGGGCCGAAGCCCTTGCCCTCCGTGTTTCTGGCCAGTTCCTCGCGCTGCTTGGCGATGACGGCATCCGAAACCGCGGCGTGGTGGCCGCCCGCATGGGCGCCGTGATGGCCGTGCTCGCGGGCCTGAACCGGTGCGCTGACGGCCAGACTGGCTGCCACGGCAATGGCCATGGCGATGGTGTTGCTTTTCATTGAATCATTCCTCCCTTTGAATTTGGCTGCGTTCGGCACAGCAGGGCAGAACTTAGCGAAAGCCCCCAT
The DNA here is from genome assembly GCA_964505995.1 of uncultured Zetaproteobacteria bacterium. Taxonomy (GTDB): domain Bacteria; phylum Pseudomonadota; class Zetaproteobacteria; order Mariprofundales; family Mariprofundaceae; genus JAJRVH01. Next base: position 646 of record CAZDLB010000124.1, on the reverse strand, counting down.
TCTGGCAAGCGCGAATTTTTCCGCCGGGTCAGGCTTGTTTGCCGCCATCGGTCGCGGCAGCCTGAGCCCATGAAGGACGAGGCGCGGGCCATGGATCTGCGGCAGGAGCTGACGCGTTGTTATCAGTGGCTCCGGCAATACGGCTACAACGATTCCCATTCGGGCAACATCTCGGCGCGCGATGGCGACGATTTCTGGATCACGCCGACCGGCGCCTGCGCCGATACGCTGGCCGCGGATGACTTCATGCGCGCGCCGCTGGCTGGGGCGCTGCCGCAAGGGGTATCCGGCGATGCCAATCTGCACCGGGCCGTGTATCGGGCCAATGAAAGGGCCCGGGCCGTGATCCATTCGCATTGCCCGCACGCGGTGGCGCTGACGCTGAACGGCGAGGATTTCGTGCCGCCGGATTTCGAGGGCCAGCTGTATTTTGCGACGGTGCCGGTGATCAGCGTGCCCTATGAGGTCTATTTCGAGCAGGCCGCCGAGCGGGTCGCGGCAACGCTTGCCAGGCATCCGATCTGCATCGTGCGCGGTCACGGCGTCTATGCCTGGGGCGAGAGCCTGAACCTCGCCTACAAGTGGACCTGTTCGCTGGAGATGTCGGCGAAGACCGCGTTGATTGCCCGGCTGGCCGGAACATGCC
>CAZDLB010000123.1:1156-3701 GCA_964505995.1 uncultured Zetaproteobacteria bacterium | reverse complement strand
TGTATGGTTCGCCTTGTCCGGGGCGAATCACCCTCCCTTCCCTCCCCCCCCTGATTCCCTCGGACAAAGTTATTTCCTCCTTTTCGTGACTTGGCGGCCCCGGCGACGGGGCCGTTTTTTTCGGTCCGCAGCTTGCCGCCGGCCGCCGCATGAACTACATCTGGGATATGGGCCAGGCAACGAAGAAGGCGCGGCCGTGCACGGCCGGCTGGGAGCATTTCCACCACGGCGCCGACATCGGCATCCGCGGCACCGGCCCGGATCTGGCCGCGGCCTTCGAGCAGGCGGCCATGGCGCTGACGGCCGTGATCACCGAACCACAATGCGTGCGGCCCGCCCGGGCGGTGGACATCGAGCTTTCGGAGCCCGATGCGGAGCTGCTGCTGCTCGACTGGCTCAACCGGCTGGTCTATGAGATGGCGACGCGGCACATGCTGTTCGGCCGCTTCGACGTGGACATCCGCGACGGACGGCTTCTCGCCCGAGCCTGGGGCGAGCCGCTGGAGCCGGCGCGGCATCGGCCGGCCGTCGAGGTCAAGGGCGCGACCTGCAGCGAACTGCGCGTAGCAAGACTTCCGGACGGCGGCTGGCTGGCCCAGTGCGTCGTGGACGTGTAGCGATGCGGCTGCAGCAGCTCGAACGCGTCTCGGACACCGAATGGCGGATCCCGATGCACGGAAGGATGCGCGTGCCGGGCATCATCTATGGCACCGAATCCCTCGTGGCCGCGATGGATCAGAAGGTGTACGAGCAGGTCGTCAATGTCGCGACGCTGCCGGGCATCGTCGCGGCCTCCTATGCGATGCCGGATGCGCACTGGGGCTACGGCTTTCCGATCGGCGGCGTCGCCGCCTTCGATGCGCACGATGGCGTGATCTCCGCCGGCGGTGTCGGTTTCGATATCTCCTGCGGCGTGCGCACGCTGCTGACCGGCCTGAAACGGCAGGACATCGAAGGCTGCAAGCAGCGCCTGGCCGACGCGCTGTTCAGCGATATTCCCGCCGGCGTTGGCTCGACCGGCGGCATCCGGCTTGCCGGCCGGGAGATGGACGCGATGCTGACCGGCGGCGCGCGCTGGGCCGTGAAGCGGGGCTGGGGCGAGTCCGAAGACCTCGTTCGCGCCGAGGAAAAGGGCCGCGTGGACGGAGCAGAGCCCGAGGCGGTCTCGGAGATGGCCAAGCGGCGTCAGGCCGACGAAATGGGCACGCTGGGTTCGGGCAACCATTATCTCGAGGTTCAGTATGTCGATGCGATCCATGATAAGGCGACGGCGCAGGCCTTCGGACTGGCGCTAGACGATGTCGTCATCGGCATCCACTGCGGCTCGCGCGGCCTGGGCCACCAGATCGGCACGGATTACCTGCGGCGCATGCTTGTCGAGGCCGGCCGCCACGGCATCGACCTGCCCGACCGCGAGCTGGCCTGCGCCCCGATCGACTCGCCGACCGGACGCGACTATCTCGGCGCGATGCGCGCCGGCATCAACTGCGCGCTGGCCAATCGCCAGATCATCACGCATCTGGTGCGCCGGTCCTTCGAACGGGTCCTGCCGGGCACGAGGCTTACGCTGCTCTACGATGTCTCGCACAACACCTGCAAGCTGGAGACGCACGAGATCGACGGCTGCAGCCGGCAGCTGTACGTGCACCGCAAGGGCGCCACGCGCGCCTTCGCGCCGAGGGCCGCGGACATCCCCGAGGCCTGGCGGGACATCGGCCAGCCGGTTCTGATCGGCGGCACGATGGGCACGGCCTCCTTCATCCTCGTCGGCATGGACACGAACCGGGCCTTCGGCTCGGCCTGTCACGGGGCCGGACGTTCGATGAGCCGCCATGCGGCGAAGAAACGCTGGCGCGGCCGTTCGCTGATGGATGAGCTGGCGGCGCAGGGCATCGAGATCCGCAGCCGCAGCTACCGCGGCATCGCCGAGGAGGCCCCGGGCGCCTACAAGGATGTCGCCGAGGTCGTGGAAGCCGCGCACCGGGCCGGACTGGCGCGCAAGGTGGCGCGGCTGAGGCCGATGATCTGCATCAAGGGATAGAGGGAGGATTCATGCTCCGTTTTCTTATTTGGATGCTGCTGACGATCACGTCGGGCTGCCTGCCGCACGCCGATCCGATTCCGGAACCACCGAAACAGGTCGGCACGCTGAGCTGCCGCATCCTGGCGCACAGCGGATTCAACCTGCTGATTCACTCCACGCGCGACGTGCTCTGCACCTTCACGCCGACGCGCGGGGAAGCAGTGGAGTATTACAGGGGAGAGACCGGCATCGGCTTCGGCCTGGATGTCAATCTCAACCGCAGAAGCCGCATCGCCTATGCCGTGCTGGCGACGGACTTCCGGCCCGGCAGCCATGCGCTGGCCGGCCGCTACGAGGGCGCCGGCGGCGGCATCACGCTCGGCGTGACGGCCGGCGAATCCGCTCCGATCCGCAAGGCCGACGGCAGCATCACGCTGCAGCCGATCCAGATGCGGGGCGGCGGCGCCGGGGCCGCGGCGGGGCTGACCTATCTCTACCTCGAACCCGACCCCCATCCCGAAT
>CAZDLB010000123.1:0-1056 GCA_964505995.1 uncultured Zetaproteobacteria bacterium | reverse complement strand
CAGGACTACTTCTCCGGCTCCAGATACAGGTAGGTCAGACCAGCAGCCGCGCCAACGCCGGTGCTGCCGGTGACGGCCGGCTGCAGCGAGATCGAGCGGTTGTTGCCGCCGATCAGCACATGCGCGCCGACACCCGGTCCGACGGCCGCCGATGCGCCCGCGCCGCCGTACTTGCCGGCCAGCTGATGCGTGCCCTCCTTGAAATCGGCCGAGAACACCGCGAACACCAGCTTCTCATCGGCCTTGAACTGCAGGTCGATGCCGAAGCCGACACCGGTTTCGCCCTTGTAGTATTCCTTGCTGCCGCCGGCGGTGGAAACAAAGGTGCATTTCACATCCGCCGTGGAATGCAGCAGCAGGTTGATGCGCGTATTCGGAACCTGGGTGCAGGTCAGCACGCCCACCTTCGTACCCTTGCTGCTGACTTCGGTCTCATGCGCAGGCGCCGTCCATGGAATCGCTGCCAGAAGACAGAAAGCCGACAGGATCATCATCCACTTTCTCATATCCGCCTCCTTTGCAGGGACGAAATCGCGCCCCATATCATTAACATAGACCATCGGAAGCCGGAATTGCGGGCAAATGGGACCCACTGTGGCCAAACGCCACAGCGAACGCGCATTGGCATCCTCGATGGCCGGCCCTACCATACGCGGCTACCAGAAGGAGTATGGGATGAGCGATCGCCGGCAGATTCTTGAGCAGCTGAAAAAGACCCAGGAAAACATCGCCGTGGGCCTCGGCGTCATCATCGGCCTGACGCTGTCGGTCTATTTCTTCACCTATGCGATGCTCGTCGACAAGGGACTAAGCGGCGCGCTGTGGCTTGAAGGCATCTCGAGCGTCGCGATGGTGCTGATGCTGATCTACCTGCGTCAGATTTCCTATATGCTGGCCAGGCTCTGGCTCGGCCGCAGGGCGGAGCTGCGCGAAGCCCTGGACTCGATCCGCTTCGAGGATCTTTCGTCTAAATAGATTAGAACTCCTGCGTCCGGCCCTCGCGGTCGGTGGATTCGCGGAACGGCCGCAGCAGGTCGTCCAGCCACTGCTGGAATC
>CAZDLB010000122.1:1600-3714 GCA_964505995.1 uncultured Zetaproteobacteria bacterium | reverse complement strand
CTTGCATGCCGACGGCAAATACCCGAGTATTCCGCTCGGATATTATCAGAAGCGGCCGGTGCTCTTGGGTGCCCGGGCGCATTCGAGGTGCGTATGAGCGTGACATTGACCCAGGCGGCGGCGGACAAGGTTCTCGGGCTGCTGGAGAACGAGCAGAACGAGGCGCTGAACCTTCGCGTGTTCGTGTCTGGCGGCGGCTGCTCCGGCTTTCAGTACGGCTTTACCTTCGATGACCAGATCAAGGACAACGATACCGTGGTCGAGAGCTGCGGCGTCAAACTGCTGGTGGATCCGATGAGCCTGGAGCTGCTCAAGGGCGCGGAGATCGACTACCAGAGCACCATCCAGGGCGAATCCTTCGTCATCCGCAATCCCAATGCCTCGGCCACCTGCGGCTGCGGCAAGTCGTTCACGCCGAGCGAGAATGGCGCCGGCTGCGCCAATGCCGGCTACTGATCGGGATTCCTCTCCGGTATCCTGAGACGGGGCTTGTGGCCCCGTTTCTTTTTTTCGCAGCGCCGCAGGATAGGATGGGCTCATGCATGCATTAGAGGTTTGCGACTTCCACAAGGTCTATGCCCATGAGGCCGGCAGCAAGACCGCGCTGGATGGGGTATCGCTGAACGTGCCGAAGGGCAGCTTCTATGCCCTGCTCGGACCCAATGGCGCGGGCAAGAGCACGCTGATCAACATCCTGGCCGACATCGTGCGTCCGACGAGCGGCAGCGCCCGGCTTTTTGGCCGGGATCTGTTCGCCGAGCGGGCATGGTGCAAGCGTCACATGGGCGTCGTGCCGCAGGAGATCGCCTTCGACCCATTCTTCACGCCGCGTGAGGTGCTGCATTTCACCGCCGGGCTGTTCGGCGTGCACGCCGATGACGACTGGGTGGACGAGCTGTTTTCCCGGCTGGAACTGGCCGAACATGCGCACAAGAACACGCGCCAGCTCTCTGGGGGCATGCGCCGTCGTCTGCTGGTGGCGCAGGCGCTGGTGCACAAGCCGGAACTGGTGATCCTCGATGAGCCGACCGCCGGTGTCGATGTCGAGCTTCGGCGCCGGCTCTGGCGCTTCATGCGCGAGCTCAATCAGCGCGGGACCACGATTCTGCTGACGACGCACTATCTCGAGGAGGCCGAGGAGCTGTGCGATCGGGTGGCGATCATCGATCGGGGGAAGCTTCTGACCGAGCGGCCGATGCGCGAGCTGATGCGCGAGGTGGCCTCCTCGCATCTGTGGCTGCAATACGAGGACAAGATCCGCATTCGCGAGGCCGATCGCGAGGCGCTGGCGGAATTCGAGCCGCGCGAGACCGAGCAGGGCGTCTGTCTGCGTCTTTCCGGCAGCGGTTCGGGCAGCCGCTTTCATGCGGCCTATCAGGCCGCGGTCGAACGCTTCGGGCCGCCCCTGGATGCGCAGGTCCGTTCCGAGGATCTCGAGGACGTCTTCCTGCGGCTGACAGGCCGGCAGACATCCGGGGAGGGCTGTGCATGAATCTCATCGGCACGAAAACCCTTTTTATGCGCGAGGTCCGGCGTTTCCTGAAGGTGAAGATGCAGACCATCGTCACGCCGGCGCTGACCGCCTTTCTGTATCTGATCATCTTCCGCTATGCGATCGGCGATCGCCATGTGCCGGGACTGGAGGTGGACTATTTCACCTTTCTGGTTCCGGGCCTGGCGATGATGGCGATGCTGCAGAACGCCTTTGCCAACACCTCCAGCTCGATGATCATGGGCAAGGTCATGGGCATGCATATCTACCTGCTGATGGCGCCGCTGACGGCGTTCGAGGTGGTGTGCGCCTTCCTGCTTGCGGCCGTCGTGCGCGCCGTGGTCGTTGCCTCCGTGTTTCTGCTGGTGCTGGTGCCGTTTGTGGACATCGGCTTTCAGCATCTGGCGCTGGTCGGCATCTATGGCATCGCCGGTGCGCTGATCATGGGGGGGCTGGGGCTGATCGGCGGCATGTGGGCCAGGGACTTCGATCATGTCGCGATGGTGACGAACTTCATCATCCTGCCGCTGACCTTTCTGTCCGGCGTGTTCTACTCGGTGCGCCAGCTGCCGGATTTCTGGCAGACCATCAATCATGCGAATCCGTTCTTCTATCTGATCGA
>CAZDLB010000122.1:0-1500 GCA_964505995.1 uncultured Zetaproteobacteria bacterium | reverse complement strand
ACGCTGATCCGGGCGGATTTCACATCCGCCGAGGGGCAGGCCGCACTGGCCGAGGCGCTTCAGGGGCGGTCTGTGGATCTGGTCGTCTCGGACATGGCCCCGGAGATGAGCGGCAACAAGCTCGTGGATCAGATGCGCATGATTGGCCTGAACGAGATGACGCTGGATTTCGCCCGCAGGTATCTGAAAGCGGGCGGCGATCTTCTGATGAAGACCTTCATGGGCGAGGGCTACGATGCGTTCCGTCGCGAACTCGGCCGGTGTTTTACCCAGGTCAAGAACATCAAGCCGGCGGCCAGTCGCAAGACATCGGCCGAATTCTTTCTGCTGGGGCGAAACTTCAGGGGATGAACATGGACAAGTTGCGGCATTGCACATCCGGGATGTTTTTCTACACTGGAGTGCATCACGATCAGGGAGGGCAGGATTGAGCGGTTCCAATCGGGTTCTGGAAGAAGCAGAGGCGATGTATGCCCAGCTGACAACGGTATACCCGAAGGATGTCCGCTTTTTGCGCAAGTACGCCGAAATTCTCTCCAAACAGGGGAAGTCCGCTCAGGCTGACAAGGCATGGGAGCGACTGCATGGCCTGCTGCTGGCCAGTGGTGAACGGCAGGCGGCAGCCGAGCTTGAGCAGCAGCATCCATGGCTGGCCTCGCAGCCGGCCGCCGATGAACCGGCCGCGGAGGCCGGATTCCTGGCCGGTCTGGAAAGCGGGCTGCTTGGGCGGCTGATCATGCGCTTGAAGAGAAAGAAGCTGGCCGAGGGCGATTATCTGTTCCGCAAGGGTGATGCGGGCGATGCGATGTATATCGTGATTTCCGGCTCCCTGATTGCCAAGGTCGATGATGTGGAGACCGGCAAGCCGATTGTGCTGAACCATTTGCGTCGGGGGGATGTGGTTGGCGAGCTTGCCGTGCTGAGAGAGTCCGTCCGCAGTGCCGATGTCGTGGCCAGTGAACCCGTCGAGCTGCTCGAGCTGAGCAGGAAAAGCCTGGAGAACATCGCCCGGGGGAAGAAGGACCTGATGGAAAGGCTGAATCGCGATGCGGACATTCGCCACCGCGTCACCCAGATTTCGCGCAACCGGCTGCTGGCCCGTCTTCCATTGAAGGAGCGCATGCGTCTGGCCAATCAGGCCAAGGAGGTGAAGGTTCGGCCGGGACAGCGCATCTGCGAGGGAGGTCGCCTGATCGAGCATGTGTATCTGGTGACCAGGGGCGTTGCGGATGTGATCTATGAAAACCATCGTGGCGAGCAGCACTGGCTGCATGATCTGGAAGCTGGGGATATGCTCGGGGACCTTGCGATTCTGGGTGAAGCGTCCCATCCCTGCGATGTGGTTGCGGCCACGGATATGAGGCTGTTGAGCCTCGATCTGCATGTGATCAGGGATATTGCCGGCGCCTATCCTTCCTTCCGCCATCAGCTGGAGCGACTGATCGAGACGACCATGACCACGGCCATGGCCAAGGTCGAGCGTATCCGCCGGGTGCGTGA
>CAZDLB010000121.1:0-3907 GCA_964505995.1 uncultured Zetaproteobacteria bacterium | reverse complement strand
AAGATTTTTTATATCAGCCCTCGGCATGAAGCCGGCCTTCATGCAGCCGGAGCTGGCGATCGCAGGCCGCGGCCAGCGACTGGCTGTGGGTCACCATGACCACCGCGGCCTGCTCCTCGGAACACAGCTGACGCAGCAGATCGAAGACCTCGCCGGCCGTATGCTCATCGAGGTTTCCGGTCGGTTCATCCGCCAGCAGCAGCCGCGGCCGCGTCGCCAGCGCCCGCGCCACGGCCACGCGCTGCGCCTCGCCACCGGACAGCCTGGCCGGCACATGCGCAAGACGCCCGGCAAGCCCCAGCCTTGCGAGCAGCGACTCGGCCCGGGCCCTGGCCTCATCCATGCCCTTTCCCTGCACCTGCAGGGGCAGCATGACATTCTCCAGCGCCGTCAGTTCCGGGATCAGATGATGCGCCTGATAGACAAAGCCGATCTTGGCATTCCTCAGCCTTGCCTGCTGCACGGCATCCAGTCCGATCAGGCTCTCCCCCTCCAGCCAGATCTCGCCGGCATCCGGCCGATCCAGCGTGCCGAGAATCTGCAGCAGCGTTGATTTGCCGGAGCCCGATTCGCCGACGATGGCCAGAAACTCGCCCTCGCGCACCTCGAAATCGGTGCCGCGCAGCACCTGCAATTCCCCGGTCGGGGCGGCAAAGCTCTTGCACAGCCCCGAGGCCCGGAACAGAATCCTGGAGATCATCCGAAGAATCCCGGCAGCTTCAGGCCGGCTTGCGCTTCATCAGCGTGCGGATCGTGTCCTGAACCCGCTGCTTCTGGTAGGCCTCGACGACCTTCTTCACCGAGGGATAGGTGGCGACGATGCTCTCGAAGTCCTCGCGCGTAAGCTCCATCAGTTCGGCATCGCCATCGGCAATCACCGTCGCCGTTCTCGGCTTGTCGGTCAGCAGCGCTACCTCGCCGAAGAAGCCGCCCTCGCCCATCGTGCCGAGTTCGACGACATCGCCACCCTTGCGGATGTCCTGGGTGACCACACGCACCTTGCCGGAACGGATCAGGTAGAAGGTCTGGCCCGGATCGCCCTCGCGCACGATGACCTCGCCATCCTTGAACATCTTCAGCTGGAAGCGATCGGCCAGCGGGCCGCGCGCCTCCGGCGGCACCCCCTCGAAGACCGGCGTGATCGCCAGCACGCGCGCCAGCACCCTCTGGCGATAGAAGTCCTCAACAGTGGACTGGATGGACGGGTATTTCGCGACCCATTCGTCGAAGGTGTCGCGATCGATCATCAGGATGCTGCAATCGGATTCGGCGATGGCCGCATCGGTATGGCTGATACGCGACATGAAGGCATGTTCGCCGAAGAAATCGCCCTCGGACAGCACCGAAAAGATGCGCTTGCGCCCCTGGGAATCCTTGATCTCCAGACGCACCGAGCCCATGCCGATCAGATACAGATAGCTGCCGTGGTCGCCTTCCTTGTAGATGTAGGAATCCGCCGGCACCGCCTGCAGCTGCAGCGAGTCCATGAAGGCCTCGAGCTCCTCGCCGGAAAGCCCGGAAAGCAGCGGCGTGCGCTCGACACCAAGCTTGGCATGATCCTTACTCGTGATATCGGCCGCGGTGACCTGATCGCTCGGCGAGATCGTGCTGATCGCCCAGTCATCCCCGCGCTCGTCGGAAAGCTCCTTCAGCCGTTCCTTGACCTCGGTCTGCGTCGGATCCAACCGCAGGATGATCTTGTTGATGGCGATCGCCTGCACGACAAAGCCGTCCTCGGCATAGGCATGGGCGATGGCCAGGTAGTCCTTGATCGCGCCCTTGGTGTCGCCGGTCTTCTCGCGCAGCTCCGCCAGCTTCACATGCGTGCGCAGATCGCTCGGATCGGCCTTGTGCAGTTCCTCGAAATATCCGAGGGCCCGCTTGTACTTGCCGTCGAGCAATGCCCGCTTGGCCTTGTTGCGCAGATCCGCTATCGACATCGCCTATTCGTACCTCAATGCTTCCGCCGGCGGCACACTGGCCGCGCGCCATGCCGGGTAAAAAGTCGCCAGAACCCCCATCGACAGACTGATCACGACGATGGCCGCGACGGCCGCCGGATCAATCACCGATGGAACGTGATCGATATAATAGACGTCACTGGACAGGAATGTCACGCCCGTAATCGATTCCACCCAGGCCAGGATCGGCCCCAGCTTCCAGGCCAGCAGCAGCCCCAGAATCGTGCCGACGAGCGTGCCCAGGCCCGAAAGCAGCGAACCCATCAGCAGAAACACGCGCATGACCGACGCGTGCGTGGCGCCGACGGTCTTCAGGATCGCGATCTCCTTGCGCCGTTCCATGACGACCATGACCAGCGAGGCGACCATGTTGAACACGGCCACCAGCACGATCAGCGACAGGATCACGCCCATGGCCACGCGCTCGGTCTTCATCGCCTGGAAAAACGAGCGGTGCCGATGCTGCCAGTCACTGACCCATGCCCCGGCCGGCAGACGTTCCCGCGCCAGCCGCGCAATCTCGGCGGCCCGATCGCGGTCATCGAGAAAGACCTCGATGCCGGTCACGCGATCGCCCATCCGGTTCAGCCGCTGCACGGCACCCAGCGTCGTCAGCACCATGCCGACATCGTATTCGTAGAACCCGGAATCGAAGATGCCGACGAGCTCGAAGGCACGCATGCGCGGCGCAGCGCCGGAAGGCCCGATGCCGCCGGAAGGGGTGAGCAGACGCACGCGATCGCCGACGTCCAGCCCGAGCTTGCGCGCCAGATCCTTGCCGATCACGGCCTGAAACGGCGAGCCGGAACTACCCAGAAAGCGCCCCTGTGTCACATGCGCGGCCATCGCATCGCTGCGCGCGGGATCCACGCCCTTGAGGATGGCTCCGGCCGCCCGCGAGCCGTAGGATACGAGCACCTGGCTCGTGATATAGGGCGCGGCATGCACGACATGCGGCAGCTTCTCGGCCCGGCTCAGCCAGTCCGGCCAGCCGCCGATGGCATCGCCCGGCCCCTGGATATCCACATGCGAGGAAAAGCCGAGGATCTTGTCGCGGATCTCGACGGCCGCGCCGTTCATGACGGACAGCACGACGATCAGCGTCATCACGCCAATGCCGATGCCGATGCCGGAGCTCCAGCTGATCAGCGACACGAAACGCTCGCTGCGCCGGGAGCGCAGATAGCGGCGCGCGAGCATCCATTCGTAGGACTTGAACGGGCGCATCAGCTCAGATAGCGCAGGTAAAGATAGGCATGCGAAACGGCGATCGTCAGCAGCATCAGGCCAAACGCATGCTTCATGAACTGCAGGAAGCGGATCGGATGCCCGGCGCGCTGCGCAAAGCCAGCGACGATCAGGTTCGCCGAGGCGCCGATCAGCGAGCCGTTGCCGCCGAGACAGGCTCCGAGCGCCAGCGCCCACCACAGCGGCATCAGCGCATCCGCGCCGCCGAAGCTCGGCCCCATGTCATGAATCATCGGGATCATCGTCGCGACGAACGGAATGTTGTCGATCAGCGCCGAGGCGATGGCCGAGATCCACAGGATGGCCGCCACCGTGGCGTTGAAATCGCCGCCGGTCAGATCCAGCGTGCGCTCGGCCAGCCAGGCGATGGCGCCGGTATGCTCCACGCCGGTGACGATGACGAACAGGCCGACGAAGAAGAAGATCGTCGTCCATTCCACCTCGGCCATGATGCCCTCGTAGGCATGGTCCTGGTCCTCCAGCGGCTTGCCCCAGCTCTGCAACAGCAGCAGCAGCGCCGCCCCGGTCATCGCGATCGTCGCCGGCTCCAGATGAAAGTGATGCGCGACGGTAAAGCCGCCGATCACCAGCGCCAGCACGAACAGGCTCTTTTTCAGCAGCGACACATCCTTGATCGCCTCATCCTCGTTGAACTGCATCAGCAGCGATTTCGCCTCCTCGCTGGCCGTCAGGTCGCG
>CAZDLB010000120.1:0-3949 GCA_964505995.1 uncultured Zetaproteobacteria bacterium | reverse complement strand
TACATCAGTACGCGCTCGATGCCGCCCTTGCGGACCCGGTCGATGAATCGCTGCTGCCAGTCCTCGCCATGCAGATGCCGCGCCAGCTCGACGACGATGTAATCGGCCTTGACCTCGGTCTCATCCTCAAGCCGCGACAGCCCCTGCAGGCAGGATGGGCAGCTCGTCAGCACCTTCGCCGGATCCTGCCCCGGCAGCCTGGCCCGCGCGCGCAGCATCTCCTCTTCCTTGCGGGCGCGGATCTTGCCGGCGATGGCCGGCGTGGCCACGGCCATCGTGCCGGCCTCGCCGCAGCATTGCTCGGACTTGACCGCATCCTGGCCGAGCAGCGAGCCAATGGCCGCATGCGAGCCCTGGCGCTTGAGCGGCGAATGGCAGGGCACATGGTACATGTATTCGACGCCCTGCACGCCGTCGGCCTTGACGCCCTGGCTCATCAGGTATTCATGGATATCGATCAGCGGCGCACCCGGAAACACCCGCTCCAGCTCGTAGCGCGTCAGCTGGTCGTAGCAGGTGCCGCAGGAAACGATGACGGCCTCGAAATCGAGGTAGGACAGCGCATTGCGGATGCGGTGGAACAGCACGCGGTTGTCATAGGTGATCTGCTCGCCGCGCGCATGATCGCCGCCGGCCGTCGAGGGATAGCCGCAGCACAGATACGACGGCGGCAGCACGACGTTCAGGCCCAGATCGAACAGCATCGCCTGCGTCGCCAGTCCCACCTGCGAGAACAGCCGCTCGGAGCCGCAGCCCGGGAAATAGAACACCGCCCGGCCGTTGGCCCGCTCCGGGTCGCGCAGTACCGGAATGGCATTGCGGTCGCCGGACTCGATGCCGAGCTTCTCGCGCGCGGTTCCGAGCTGCAGGCCGGGCAGCGGACGCTCGACGAAGTTGATGACCTGCGCCGGCACACCCTCGAGGTTGCGCTTGGCCGCAGGCTCGGCCTTCACCAGCCCGATCGCGCGCGCCAGCTTGCTGGCCATGCGATGCGCGCCATAACCCCAGCGGATCACGACCTCGCGCATCAGCCGGATCGCGTTCGGGTTCTGCATGACCAGGAAGGCCATGGCCATGCGGCTGCCGAGGCTGCTGCGGGCCATGCCCTTGTCCCTGAGCAGCGCGCGCATGCGCTCGGTGACATCGCCGAAATCGATGTTCACCGGGCACGGACTTTCGCACTTGTGGCAGATCGTGCAATGATCGGCGACATCGCCCAGCCCTTCGAACTGCTCAAACGAGATGCCGCTGCCGGTCTGCGATTCGTACAGGAAGGCCTCGATGATGGCGCCAGAGGCCTGGATCTTGTTGCGCGGCGAATACAGCATGTTGGCGCGCGGGAAATGCGTGTTGCACACCGGCTTGCACTTGCCGCAGCGCAGGCACGGCGAGATGGCCTCGGCAAGATCGGTCAGGTCGGCGGCCTCGAGAATCACCGCCTCCATCTCCAAGAGGTTGAAGCTCGGCGTGTAGGTCAGACCCAGATCGGTGTCCGGCATCAGCTTGCCGCGGTTGAACAGGTGTTCCGGATCCACGCGCTTCAGGTAATCGGCCGTTTCGGCCAGCAGCTCGCGATCCAGATACGGCAGCTTGGTGATGCCGATGCCATGCTCGCCGGAGATCACGCCGCCGAGCTCGACGGCGCGCGCCATGACCTTCTCGACCGTGTGATGCGCCTTCTTCATCATCGCATAGTCGTTCGAGTTCACCGGGATGTTCGTATGCACGTTGCCGTCGCCGGCGTGCATGTGCGTAGCGATGACGATGCGCCCGGAGAGTACCCGCTCGTGCGCCTTCTTCACGCCGTCGATCAGCGCATGATGGCCGCGCAGCAGATCCAGAATCGGTGCCTCGACGCGCTGACGGTAGGAGACGCGATAGGCCCCGCGCTGGATCAGGCGGAACAGGCTCTCGCCGCGCGCCGGGCGCACATCGCCGAGGATGTCGGCAAAGTTCTTCGCCGGCTCGTCCAGGCCCTTGAGCAGGCGCTGCCACTGCCCGCGCACCTCATCCAGAAGCATCAGGCACTGATCGAGCTTCTCGCCGATATAGGCATCCTCCTCCACCTGAAGCAGGCTCTTATCCAGCCGGTTGCCGGAGATGCGCCCGGCCATGTCGCGCAGGAAGGCGGCAATCGCATCGACGGCCTCGATCTTGTTGGCGATCGAGTTCTCGATGTTCAGCCGCTCGACGGTATCGTTGTATTCGGACAGCCGATCCAGCGGAATGACGACGTCCTCGTTGAGCTTGAAGGCGCGGGTGTGCCGCGCAATCGCCGCCATGCGTCCGCGATCGCCCCAGAAGCGGGCGCGGTCCTCGGCCGAGATCGCGACAAAGCCCTCGCCGTTGCCGCGCGAGGTGATGCGGCAGATGTCCGCACAGGCCTGCGCCACGGCCTTCTCGTCATCGCCGGAGACATCGATCAGCAGCACGACCTTCGGCCGCTCGCGGCGCGTGGATTTCGACACATAGTCGATGGCCTTGACGTATTTCTCGTCGAAATGCTCCAGCCCCTCGAGGAAGACGCCATCCAGCGCATCCACATGCCGCTTGATGTCCACCATCGCGCGCGTCGCGTCGTCGAGCTGCCGGCCGAAGAACTCGCAGCAGACCGTGCGCGTGAAATCGAAGGCGCGGTGCAGCACGAAGGTCGCCTCGGTGATGAAGCCGTCGGTGCCCTCCTTCTGCACGCCCGGCAGGCCGCCCATGGCCTTGCGCGTCACGTCCTTGCCCAGGCCCTGCTTGCGGAAGATGTCGCCCGGAATCGTCAGTATCTCCGGCTCGCCGAGCTCGCGCCCCTTTGTATCGTGCCGCGTCAGCCGGAAACGCACCTCGGCCTCGTCATGGATCTTGCCCATGTTGTGATCGATGCGCTCCACGGTCAGCCAGTTGCCGTCGGGCGTGACCATCTTCCAGGACAGCAGGTTGTCCACGCAGGTGCCCCAGATCACCGCATGCTTGCCGCCGGCATTGGAGGCGACATTGCCGCCGATCGTGCAGGCCCAGAGGCTGGTCGGATCGGTCGCGAAGACATGCGGGCGCGAGGCCTCCATGACCTTGCCGGTCACCGCGCCGGCCCCGGCCGTGATCGTCGGCACCTCCCCCTTCTTGCCGATATGCCGCATCGTCACCGGCGAGATCGCATCGAGCTTCTCGACATTGATCATCACCGCATCGCTGGTCAGCGGCACCGAACCGCCGCACAGCCCGGTGCCGCCGCCGCGCGGGATCACGCTCAGGCCGAGCTCGGCGGCGGCGCGGATCAGGCCGGGGATCTCCTCGGCCGAATCGGGCGTGAGCACGCAGAACGGCGCATGCTGGCGCCAGTCGGTGGCGTCGGTCGCATGATGCGTCAGCGTGTAGGCATCGAAATGGATGTTGTTGGCATGCGTATGCCTTGCAAAGGCCTTCTTCGCGCGCTGGCGGCGCTTCGGCTCCTCGTCGAACCAGGCATAGAACTCATCGAGCATGCGCGCCGTGCGCGCCGCGACCTTCTGCGCCCGCGGATTCTCGACCGCGCCCCGGCAGATGCGCTCCAGCCGGTCGTGATGCCGGCGACGCATGCGCTGGCGGCGCTTTTTGTTGTGCAGCAGATCGTTCTTCAGAAAGACATTGCGCTCGACGACCCACAGATCGCCGAGGATTTCGAAGAGCATGCGCGCCGAACGCCCGGTGCGCCGCTGCGTGCGCAGCACGTTCAGATCATCCCAGGTCTCCTCGCCGAGGAAGCGGATGACGATCTCGCGATCCGAATAGGAGGTGTAGTTGTAGGGGATCTCGCGGATGTTGTCGGTCAAGGTCTCTCCCGGGCGTGGATTGAAGCCGGGCAGCATAATAGGCCCGCCGGATGAAGAAAACCTTAAATGCCCGGGGTTTCTCCCTCCCCATCACGCCAACACTTGAGCCGCGGCGACGATATGTCAGCATGGTGGCATGAGCATTCAACTGT
>CAZDLB010000119.1:0-4209 GCA_964505995.1 uncultured Zetaproteobacteria bacterium | reverse complement strand
AGCTTGGCCGAGCGGATGGCGACATACTGGAACATGCCGGTCTTCTGGCTGATCGCGACAATGACCATCATGCCGGTCAGCAGTCCGATGGTATTGAAATCGATGCCGGCCACGGCCTGCGCCTGCGTCAGCACACCGCCCAGCACCATCATGCCGGCGCCCAGCAGCGCCAGCACCGCGCGGTTGAACTTCTCGAGCATCACGACGCCATAGACGACGAGCAGGATGGAAACCGCCAGCCACAGCGGATCCAGACCAAACAGCGTTGGGTGCAGGGCCGCTTCGCCCACCGGATTATGCATCGAGTGCTCCATTCTTGTGCTGCCGCAGACGATCGAGGATATCGCCGGCCGAGATCACGCCCAGAAGCCGGCGTTCCTCATCGATGACCAGCGCATATTCATGCTTGCCGAACGTGCACAGCGCCGCGGATACGGACAGCAGCGATTCATCCGCGTGCACGGTCAGCGGCTCGTCCATGACCTCACGCACATGCTTCTCGGCCAGTTCGTCGTAATGCTTGCGCAAAAGCCCCAGATCCGGCGCATAGGGCACCGAATCCAGATCGCCGCTGACGATGTAATCCGGCACCACATGCCGCATCAGCGAATAGGTCGAGATCACGCCTTCGACGACATCGCCGTCGGAGAGCACCGGCAGCATGCGCAGATGCTGCTTGCGCATGCGCACCAGCACCGGCCCGACCTTCTCGTCGGCACGCGCCACCTTGGGATGCTTCACCATGATTTTCGAAGCATGCATGTCCGCCTCCTTGTGCCCCCGGGATGCCCGGGGTCGCCCGGGCCGGATGATAGCCTATTCGGGCCGCATGTGCGGGAAAAGCAGCACGTCCCGGATCGAATGCTTGCCGGTCAGCATCATCACCAGCCGGTCCACGCCGATGCCGACACCGGCCGCCGGAGGCATGCCGTATTCGAGCGCGCGCAGGTAGTCCTCATCCACGCCGGTGGCCTCGGCATCGCCGGCCGCCTTCGCCTGCGCCTGGGCGACGAAACGGGCGCGCTGGTCATCCGGATCGTTGAGCTCGGAAAAGCCGTTGGCCATCTCGCGACCGGCGATGAACAGCTCGAAGCGGTCGGTGACCGTCGCATCCTCGTTGCTGCGACGCGCCAGCGGCGAGACATCCACCGGGTAATGCGTCACGAAGGTCGGCTGCTTCAGCGTCGGCTCGACCAGTTCCTCGAACAGCGCGACCAGATAATGCCCGGCCTTCCAGGTGATCAGCGGCTTGATCTCGGGAAACTCCTGCATGCAGACCGTGGCCAGCAGCGCCTTGTCATGCGCGTGCCCGCGAAGATCCGGGCGTTTCTCGAACACGGCCTCATCCAGCCGGATGCGCTTGAACGGCTGCGTCAGGTCGATCTCCACACCTTCCCAGCACACCGACGTGATCCCCAGCCCTTCGGCGATGCCGCGGATCAGCGATTCGGTCGTGTCCATCGCATCCTCGAAATTCGCGTAGGCCTGATAGAACTCGACCATCGTGAATTCCGGGTTGTGCGTCGCATCCAGCCCTTCGTTGCGGAAATTGCGGTTGATCTCGAAGACGCGCTCGAAGCCGCCGACCAGAAGCCGCTTCAGATACAGCTCCGGCGCAATGCGCAGATACAGCGGCATGTCCAGCGCGTTGTGATGCGTAATGAACGGCCGGGCGGCCGCACCGCCGGGCTGCGTCTGCAGCATCGGCGTTTCGACCTCCATGAAGCCCTGCTCCTCCAGCCCCTGACGCATCAGCGACACGACCTTCGAGCGGGTGCGGAACACCTCGCGAGATTCCGGATTGACCATCAGATCCAGATAGCGCTGGCGATAGCGGATCTCGATATCGCTCAGGCCATGCCATTTCTCCGGCAGCGGCCGCAGGCACTTGGTGACCATTTCGATATGCGACACGCGCACGGAAAGCTCGCCGGTCTTCGTGCGGAAGAGCACGCCGCGCGCACCGACGATATCGCCCAGATCCCATTTCTTCGTCGGATTGTAGACCTCGGGGCCGCCGAGCTCGTCGCGGTTCAGAAACAGCTGGATCTGGCCGCTTCCATCCTGAATCTTGATGAAGCTGGACTTGCCCATGACGCGGTGCGCCATCATGCGCCCGGCCACGCGCACCTCGCGATTCAGCTCGGCGAGCCTGCCATCATCGCAATCGCCGTACTGCGCGTGAATCTCGGCCGCGCTGATATCGGTGCGCCAGGTATTGGGATAGGCCTCGCCGGCCTCGCGCATGCGCGCCAGCTTGGCGCGGCGCACGCCGACCTGCTCGGAAAAATCGCGCTCGGAAACCCCGGGCGTCCCTTCCGGTGCCGAAGGCTTCGCCTCGGCCTTCACCTGGGCGGGCTTGTCGCTCATCAATCAGGCGCGGCTGTGCAGGTCCAGATCGCCGAAGAAGAACGCGATCTCGATGGCGGCATTCTCCGGCGAATCGGAGCCGTGGACGGCATTGGCATCAATCGAATCGGCGTGATCGGCGCGGATCGTGCCCGGCTCGGCCTCCTTCGGATTGGTCGCGCCCATCAGCTGGCGATTCAGCGCCACCGCGTTCTTGCCCTCGAGCACCATGGCCAGGATCGGGCCGGAGCTCATGAAGGCGCAGAGATCCTTGTAGAACGGACGCTCGCGGTGCACGGCATAGAAGCGGCCGGCCTGCTCGGCGGTCAGGTGCGTCATGCGCGTGGCAATCACGCTCAGGCCGTTCTCCTCGAAGCGACGGATGATGTCGCCGATCACGTTCTTCGCGACCGCATCCGGCTTGATGATTGAAAGTGTACGTTGAATAGCCATTGGAACCTCTCCCGGTTGGTGTTTGCAGCATCCTCCTGCAAGGCGCGGCACTCTAGTTCAGCCGCCCCCAAGTTCCAAGGACCAGTCATGATCGAAAGGCCACAGATCAGCGGCCGAGCAGGCCCTTGATCGCGCCGCCGACATCGGCCGGCGCCTGGCTGCCGCCGAGCGATTTCAGCCCGCCCTTCTTCAGCTGCTCCAGCGATTTGCCCAGATACTGATTCACGCCGGCCCGGGCGACGGCGCCCTGCACGTTCTTCAGCATCGCCCGGCTCAGGATCTGGGCAAGCTCCATGGCCGTGGCCCCGCCGCTCTTCTTGCCGACATCGGTCAGGCGTATAGGCGGCAGGGTCACGCTCTGTTCCCTGTCTCCCAGAGCCGCGATCGACACCCTGGCCTTGCCGCCTTCAACCACCAGTTTCCTGATAATCATCTTCCTTGCCTCGCCGCCCTTATCCTCGCCGGCAGCGCTCTTTTCGCCTGAGGACAGGCCAAGATTCTTCTTCAGCGCGTCCACATTCGAAAGGCCGTCCCTGTTGATTTCGTAGAACACAGCCGGCTCCCTGATGACCAGCTCATCGATGATGATTGGATTCTTGGTAATGCTGGCGGTGTCGATCTTCGTGCTGATCTCGCCCAGCTGGAAGAGGTTCGTATCGCGAAAGCCTTTCGGGTTGCCGACGGCAAGCCCCGCAATCGATCCCTCGCCCGATTCCAGCTTGATCCTGACGCTGGCCACGCGAACCTCGGTCTTCGTGGCCGCAGAGCCGTAGGTTTCGATGGCGTCCTTGACGATCGAATCCAGCGAGGAATAGACATAGACCAGCGCGCCGGCCATCAGCACCAGCAGCACACCTACGGCAATCAATAGCTTCTTCATGACAACCCCCTTTGACCTGCCATCACTATAGCAGATCCCGGCCGCCAGAATGCGGAGCCTGTGCCCCGGGCAGGAACTAGCGACTGCAGGGGATTGAATTTCGTCCGTTTTTCGCCGATAAATTGCAGCATGGACAGGACGAAGGAACCCGAGCTGAGCAAGGGAAGCCGCGAACAGCTGTTTGCCGAGCTGGTGATGCAGGCGGAGCAACGCGCAAGGCTCAACCTGCCCCATCAACTCGAGGGCTATCTCGTGCTGACCCTGCTCCGGCACCTGCGCATCGAAACCGCGCAGGCGCTCTTCGAATGCCTGGCGCCGAGGCTTCTGTGCGGCCGCGTACGCGGCGAGCCATCGCTACGCGACACCGGCGATGCCTGCCTGATGCTGGCGGGACTGTTTCCCGAACAGGCGAGCCGGCGGCATGTCAATGTCGGCTATTTCATCGGCATTGGCCGCTCAGCCTACAGCCGGCTGGCCGCGTCCTCGGCCGGCGGTCCGCTGTTTGGCGAATTGAGCGAGCATTTCCC
>CAZDLB010000118.1:0-4365 GCA_964505995.1 uncultured Zetaproteobacteria bacterium | reverse complement strand
AGGCTTTGTCGAGATCAATCCCCGGCCGGGATGAGAAACGCCCCGTCAGAGGCGGCAGCTGAGCACCTGGATCCACCGACCGCCATGCCGGACCCGAAGTCGCTGGCTGGCATGCAGGCCAAGGGACTGCTCACAGCGACGATCCGGAACGATGATCGCGACCCGCCATCCGGTAAAATGCCGTCGCAGATGCCGGCCTATCCGGGAATACAGGGATCCCGCATCGACCGCAATGCGCTCGCCATAGGGCGGATTCAGGACCATCAGGCCGGGCGTTTGGCCGGATGGCGACTGGAGGCTGAAAAAATCCGCGACGGCAAAGTCGATCGAGGGCACAACCCCGGCCCGATCGGCGTTTCGTTTCGCCTGATCGATGATCGCCGCTCGAACATCGCTGGCATGAATGACCCCGTCCCACGATCGCCGCATCGCCAGCGCACGCTGATACACGCGCTGCCAGGATTTGTCCCGAAAGACCGGCCATTGCCGCATCGCAAAGTCATGCTCCAGATTGGGAGCCAGACGGCAGGCCATCATGGCCGCCTCGATCGCCAGTGTGCCGGCTCCACACATCGGAATCATCAGCGCTTCATCCGGCTCCCAGCCGACCCATTGCAGGATGCCGGCGGCCAGCGTTTCTCGAAGCGGCGCCAGACCGGGCTGAAGACGATACCCCCGCCGATCCAGCCGATCCCCGGAACTGTCGAGACTGATCAGGCAGTCATTGTTCGACAGGCGCACGAACACGCGCTGTTCCCCCGCCGTTGGGGAATCGTCCCGGTTCAGGCTTCCGCCAAGGCGGTCGTTGATCGCATCGAATACGGCCTTTTCGACCCGCCCGGAATGCATCAGGCGGGAGCGATGGCAGCTCGCCTGGACCCGGAGATTTGATCCGGGAAGCAGGTATCGCTCCCAGCGAATCCGCCGGCTCTTGTTGTACAGCTCAGGGAAAGAAAGCGCCGTAAAGCCGCCCAGCCGCACCAATGCCCGGGTGATGCAGCTGGCGCGCAGATTCACCCTCGCCAGGCCCTCCAGGCTGGCTGTAAATTCGATCCCGCCATCGCTTCGCCGGATATCATGAACCGACAGGCCGCGCAGTTCGGCCTCGGCCACCTGTTCCAGTCCGGGAATCACGACGGCAAAGCAATGCAATCCGGCCATGGCGGCAGCCTAGCAGGCTGCCCAGTCTTTTGCCCGAATCCACAGGCTTTGCTAGGCTGCGCTCGAACACAGCCGGCGGGCAAGCCGAAGCGGCTGAAATTCAGGCTTTTCCCGGCACCCTTCAGGGGTTCGTTCTGGGAAGCAAGGAAGCAAGCATGGCCTTCAACCTCCCATCGTTGAGCATCTCCGGCAAAGAGGTCCTGCCTCTGATCGAGGGAGGCAAGGGCATTGCCGTGTCCACCGGCGAAAGCTCGGGCGCCTGGGCCGCCGCCGGCGGTGTGGGCACGTTCTCGGCCGTCAATGCCGACCGGGTGGATGAGAACGGCAACATCATTCGTACCGTCTATCATGGGCGCACCCGCAAGGAACGCTTCGAGGAGCTTGTGGAGCAGGCCATCGCCGGTGGCATCTGCCAGGCGAAAATCGCGCATGATGTCTCCGGCGGCCAGGGCCGGCTTCACATGAACATCCTCTGGGAGATGGGCGGGGCCGAACGCGTTCTCGAAGGTGTGATGCAGGGGGCAAAAGGTCTGATCCATGGCATCACCTGCGGTGCCGGCATGCCATTCCGGCTCGCGCCACTGGCTGCGAAGTATCGGGTTCACTATTATCCCATTGTCTCCTCCGCGCGCGCATTCCGGGCCCTCTGGCTGCGCTCCTATCGCAAGTTTCCCGAGTGGCTTGGCGGGGTCGTCTACGAGGATCCCTGGCTGGCCGGCGGTCATAACGGCCTGTCCAATACCGAGGATCCGGAAAGGCCCGAGCCTCCGTTTCCGAGAGTGGCTGCACTGCGCAAGACGATGAATGAATTCGGGCTTGCGCATATCCCGGTCATCATGGCCGGTGGCGTCTGGTTCCTGCGGGAATGGAGCGACTGGATCGACAATCCCGAGATCGGCCCCATCGCCTTCCAGTTCGGCACCCGTCCGCTGCTGACGAAGGAAAGTCCGATCTCCGATGCCTGGAAACAGCGGCTGCTGAAGCTGAAAAAGGGCGATATCAAGCTCAATCCGTTCTCACCGACCGGTTTCTATTCCTCGGCCGTCTACAATGACTTCCTGCATGAGCTCTACGAGCGCTCGGACCGGGAGGTCGCCTTTACGGACCACCCGACGGGCGATCACACCGAGTCCTTCACCTTCGGCGTGCGCCACAAGCAGGTCTTCGTGACCCGTTTCGATCGCAGGCGCATCGATGAATTCATCGAGGATGGCTTTACCAAGGCCCTGCAGACCCCGGACTCGACGCTGATCTTTGTCACGCCGGAGAAGGCCGCCGAGATCCGCCAGGATCAGCTCGACTGCATGGGATGTCTGTCCCAGTGCAAGTTCAGCAACTGGGCGACGAATGAACGCGGCACGACCGGGCGCAAGGCCGACCCGAGAAGCTTCTGCATCCAGAAGACCCTGCAGGAGATCGCCCACGGCGCCGACCCGGACAAGCATCTGATGTTTGCCGGTCATGCCGCCTATCGCTTTGCCGAGGATCCGTTCTATGCCGACGGCTTCATCCCGACGGTCAGGCAGCTGGTGGAGCGGATCAGCACCGGCGATTAGTCTTTTCTTTGACAGGACTCATCTTTCCGTCTATCTATGCCTTATGATCCGTCGCAGTCTGTCCGCTGCGGTGGGCTGGTATGAGGGGGTCAGGATGACGGAGGAATGCGTCTGCGATGAGCAGCGGAACCGATAACGAAACAGCCCGGCAGCTGATGGAGTCGGTTTCCTTCGAACTGGACACCGACCTCCGCCTGCATCCGCAGAAGCTTGAACTCGGCAAGGCTGAACTGCTGACCGATGCGCTGACGCTGCCGTTCACGGACATCGAGAAGCGGCTGGCGCAGTACATCGCCGGCTCCTCGCCGGCCGAGGCCGAGAGCCTGCGCAAGAGCATGAAGAACTATCTGGCGCGGCTGAATGCCAATCCCCTGATCCCGCTACATTTCCGGCTGAAGGTTCTCAACCGTTTCGAGCGCGAACTGGAACTGTTCGACGGCGAGATGACCGCCGCCGTGCTCAATGCCCACAAGATCGGCGTGACGCTGGTGCAGAAGGCGGCGCGTTCGCAGCCGGCCTATTATCGCATCCTGGCCGACATGGTGGCCAATGCCATCGAGCTGGCCGTGAAGCTGCTGCGCCTGTCCATGGAATCCTATCAGGCACCGGCCGTCATCGCCACGCGTCAGGTCATGGATCTTGCCCGCCTCGGCCTGAGCGTGGCTCCGGTCCTGAAGGAGGATGCGCTCTCCGAGCGCGATCGTCTGTACAGGGCCGTGGCCAATTTCGAGCTGCTGCGAATGCTCGATTTCTACGGCAAGTCCCATGCCGAGCAGAAGATGACCTGGGAAGAGCTGCAGAACCATGTCGTCGTTCTAAGGCCGCAATATGTACGCAAGGGGGATACCCCCCCCAGTTTCGAGGATTCCACACTGCTGGTAACCAACATAGCCAAGCCCAACGATCCGGCCAGGGTCATGAACTCGTTGCCCGATTCGCTGGCCTACGATGTCATCGTGATCCCGATGGATACCTTCGTGGAACGGCTGGTCACCGCCATCAACCGGGTGGAGAGCATTCTCAAGAGCCAGGAGGAGCAGCGCCATGACCTGATCACCGAGGAATCCCTGCATCGCACGATCGTCGGAGGCAATGCGCTACTCGATGCGCTGCGCATGAAGGAGCGCAGCGCCGAACGCATCGAACAGCAGGGAACCCGGATCATCATCGAATGGGATATCGCCAAATCCTTCGTCGAGGCGCACTCAGCACTGGTCATGAGCGAATACGAATATGCGCCCAGCCAGGCGGATACGGACGTGGCATGGAGCGTGACGAACCTGAGCAACACCGGCGTCGGACTCGAACGCATGAGCTTCGAACCCATCGATCTTTCCGTCGGCGCAATGATCGGACTGAGCTGGATTCCGCATCATGGCGAGCCGATGCTGGGCTTCATCCGCTGGATCAAGCAGCCGAAGCCCGGTGAACAGCGCATGGGCATCGAGTTCTTCAATGAAAAGTTCCGGCTCGTCAAGGGCGGCCTGATCGGCAGCGGCGGTGACGAGCTGACGGAAAAGCGCGCCTGGCCGATTCTGCTTCGGCCGACGAAGAAAGGCACGATTGCGATCTTTCCCGATGCCCGCATCTACAGGAACATGACCTTCGCGATCGCCCACGAAGGCGAACGCATTCACCTGAAGGTCAG
>CAZDLB010000117.1:0-4488 GCA_964505995.1 uncultured Zetaproteobacteria bacterium | reverse complement strand
CTATTTGAGGAATTTCAGATAGGCCGGGTTGTCGCTCTCGTCCACGTAAGGGTAGCCCAGCGAATCCAGATACTCGCGAAAGGCTGCGCGCTCGGGCTCGGGCACCTCGACGCCGGCCAGAACCCGGCCGAAGGCCGCGCCATGGTTGCGGTAATGAAACAGCGAGATGTTCCAGCGGCCGCCGGCCCGGGTCAGGAACTCCAGCAGTGCGCCGGGACGCTCCGGAAACTCGAAGCGGTAGAGAACCTCGTTCTCGACCAGCGCCGAGTGGCCGCCGACCATGTGGCGGATATGCAGCTTGGCCAGCTCGTTGTCCTGCAGTGAAAGCACCGGCAGACCGGCGGCCTCCATCGCCTGCTGAATGCTTTGTGTGTCCTCCTCGCCGCGCGTGCTGATGCCGGCAAAGACATGGGCCTCGCTGCGCGAGGACAGCCGGTAGTTGAACTCGGTGATATTGCGATCGCCGATGATGCGGCAGAACTCGAGAAAGGAACCGGGACGCTCCGGGATGGTGACGGCAAACAGTGCCTCGCGGCCTTCGCCCATC
Organism: uncultured Zetaproteobacteria bacterium; assembly: GCA_964505995.1. Lineage (GTDB taxonomy): Bacteria > Pseudomonadota > Zetaproteobacteria > Mariprofundales > Mariprofundaceae > JAJRVH01. The sequence goes on along the minus strand of CAZDLB010000117.1, from coordinate 3,941 downwards.
TCGGTGCGCTCGGCCACATGGCGCAGACGATCGAAATTCATGTTCGCGCCGCTGTTGATCGCCGCCAGCACCTTGCCGCGCAGCTGATGGCGACGGATGTACTGCTTCATGCCGGCCACGCCCAGCGCGCCGGCCGGTTCGACGATCGTGCGGTTGTCCTCGTAGATATCCTTGATCGCGGCGCAGATCTCGTCGGTATCTACGAGCAGGATATCGTCAACCAGCTCCTGCACCATCGCGAAGGTGATCCGACCGACCTTCCGGACGGCCACGCCGTCGGCAAAGATGCCGACCTGCGACAGCGTCACGCGATGGCCGGCCCGGACCGAGTCATGCATGGCCGCCGAATCCACCGGCTCGACACCGATGATGCGCGTGTTCGGCGAACGCTTCTTCAGATAGGCGGCGATGCCGGCGATCAGCCCGCCACCGCCGATGGGCACGAAGACCGCATCGAGGTCCGAGGGCGACTGGCGCAGCATCTCCTCGGCGATCGTGCCCTGACCGGCGATGACCAGCGGATCATCGTAGGGATGCACGAAGGTCATGCCGTTTTCCTCGCACAGCCGGAGGGCATGCTCGGAGGCATCGGAATAGCTGTCGCCGTGCAGCACGACGGTCGCGCCCATGCGTTCCACCGCGTTGACCTTGATCTCGGGTGTGGTGCGCGGCATGACGATGGTGGCCGGAATGCCGAGCCGGTGGCTGCCCAGGGCCACGCCCTGCGCATGGTTGCCGGCCGAGGCGCAGATGACGCCGCACGCCTTTTCCTCGTCGTTCAAATGGGCGATCCTGTTGTAGGCGCCGCGCAGCTTGAAGGAAAAGACCGGCTGCAGGTCCTCACGCTTGAACAGCACCTCGTTGTGCAGCCGCGCCGACAGCTTCGGCGCCAGTTCCAGTGGCGTTTCCACGGCCACGTCATAGACGCGTGCGTGTTCGATGGCATCAAGGTAGAAATCGCTCATGGGCGGCTTCTACCATGAAGGGACGCGCGATTCGAGTCTGAAGATCCAGTTCTGCGACGAGCTTGATCGCGGGCTGGCCTATGGCGAGGCCTGTTTCGAAACATTCCGCGTCGTGCGCGGCGAGGTTTTTGCGCTGCGCGCGCATGTCCGGCGCATGCGGCGAGGTCTGGATGCGTTCGGGATCCATCTCGCCGAGCCGGTGCTTGAGGGTCTGTTCGATCAGGCGATTTGCCGGGCCGCGGAGCTTGGGGAGGACATGCTGCTGCGGCTGACGATCAGCGGCGGAAAGGCGCCATGGGGTCTGATGCGGACTTCCAGTCCGGAGGCTTATGTCCAGATGCGGCCGGTCCGTGCGGTTTCCGGGACAGTGACGCTTAAGCTTTGCGAATGGCCCTTTGCGCCAAAGCCACGGCCGGCGAAGTTCGTGGGCGATTATGCCGACACGCTGAGGGCGCTCGGAGGTCATGATGGCCTTGACGTGCTGTTTCATCGCGACGGCCTGCTGCTGTCGGCAGCGACGGCCAATCTGCTGGTTTGTCGGGAAGGCCGGTGGCTGACGCCGGATGGGCCGGGCATCCTTCCTGGTGTCGTGCGCGCGCATCTTATGGCGCAGGGGCTGGTCCACCCGGCGAAGATCGGGCTGGAGGATCTGCGGCAGGCGGATGCGCTGGTTCTGTGCAATGCGGGCCGGTTCCTCAGGCCGGTGGCGCAGGTGCTCCTGGATGGCTCACCGATGCAGTTCGACGCCAGGCATCCGGCCATGGGCGGGCTTGTCGCTTCATTCGAGGGCCATCCCGGCGTGCCCCCCGAGGTGTTTGCATGCCCATGAGAAGGCTTGTGACTGGGGTTTTGGCCCTGTCGCTCATGGCCATCCTCGGGAGCGCTGCATGGTTCTGGGCAACCGTGCACCAGCCGCGTTCCTTTGCTTCCCCGGTGGAGGTCGAGGTTCCCCATGGCGCCAGCTCGGGCCGCATCGCGCTTCTCTTGAAGCAGCGCGATATCATTGCATCGCCGTTGCTGCTGCGCATCTATCTGAGGCTTACCGGAAAGGGAGGGCAGCTGCGCAGCGGCTATTACCGCTTTGAAGCACCGCTGAGTCTGGCCGGGGTCGTGGACCGGCTGGTGCGAGGGGATGTGCTGGTCTTTCAGGTGACGATTCCGGAGGGGCTGCGGACCGACGAGGTGCTCGATCTGCTGGCGAATAAAACGGGTGTGGAGCGAAGCCGATGGCAGACGGCGCTGGAAGAACTGCTGCCGGGCATGCCGGAAGGGCGGCTGCTGCCCGAAACCTACCAGTACACCCGGCCGCTGGATCCGAAGCGACTGCTTGCCCAGATGATACAGGCGCAGCAGGACCTGCTCAGCCAGCTGGATCCTTCCGGCAGGAACTGGGAAAAGCTGCGCATCATGGCCTCGATCATCGAGAAGGAGACGGCGCTGCCGGAGGAGCGCCCGATCGTGGCCGCGGTCATCCGCAACCGGCTGAACAAGGGCATGCGCCTGCAGATGGACCCGACCGTCATCTACGGCATCTGGAAGACCCGGGGCTCGTTCTCCGGCAACATCCGCAAGGCTGATCTGCTGCGGGATACGCCGTGGAACACCTATACGCGCCACGGTTTGCCCCCGACACCGATCGGCAATCCCGGGGCCGATGCCCTGAGGGCTGCGGCGCATCCGGCCGATTCCGATGCGCTCTATTTCGTGGCCGATGGGTCGGGCGGCCATGTATTCGCTTCAACCCTCTCCGAGCATCAGGCCAATGTGCGGCGATGGATCCGGATCGAAAGGCGGATGAACCGTCAGCGGGCAGGCTCGGCGAAGGAAAGCAACGATGCCGGCCGATGAGGTCTGGATCGTCGAGCTGCGGCTGAAGCCGGCCGATGCGGCCTGCTTCCAGGGTATCCTGCAGGGCGAGGAGGGACTGGCGGTGATGCGCTGCTTCGATCCGGCCGGGCACAGGCAGCAGCTCTGGACAAGCACAGCCATGCGCGATGAGCTTAGGGCCTGGCTGGAGACGATGCGCGGTCGGGCCGATTTCGAAGTCCTTGATCAATGGGCCTGGCGGGAAGGGGATCCGAGAACGACATGAACGACGATTCGATTCAGGGGCGTTTCATCAGCTTCGAGGGCATCGACGGCTGCGGCAAGAGTACGCAGCTGCGCCTGGCCGAAGCCTGGCTGCGGCAGCGTGGCATCGACGTGGTGGCCACGCGTGAGCCGGGCGACACGCCATTGGGAGCCGAGATCCGGCGGCTGCTGCTCGATGGCGAGCATGTTCCCTGTGCCGAGGCGGAGCTGTTTCTGTTCCTGGCCGATCGCGCCGAACATGTGCAGAAGCTGATCCGGCCGGCGCTTGAGCGCGGCGCCTGGGTGCTGTGCGATCGCTACAGCGACTCGACACTGGCCTATCAGCTGGCCGCGCGCAGTCTCTCGGCGGAAACGGATGTCATCGAGACGCTGCTGCACGTGGCCGAGTGCGGCGTGAAGCCGCAGCTGACGCTGTGGTTCGATCTCGATCCGGAAACGGCGGCCACGCGCATGCGCCGGCGCCGGCAAGAGGGGGAGGCGGCCACACGCCTGGACGACGAGGCCGATGCGTTTCACCGGCGTGTGGCTTCGGGCTTTGCCAAGCTGCATCGGCGGTTTCCGGAGCGCATCCACCGTATCGATGCCGGCGCGGGGATTGAGGATATCCACCGGCGGGTCGTGGCTCGGCTGCAATCCGTCTGGCCTGAGCTCGCCGATGCCTGAGGCCGGAATGCCAGAGCCCCACCGGCCGCAAAAGGTTCTGGGGCATGAGCGCGTGCGCGCCGATTTTTCACGGGCGCTGGCGGCTTCGCGGCTGCCGCATGCCTGGCTGCTGCATGGCCCCAGGGGCATTGGCAAGCGCCTGCTGGCCGATGAGCTGGCGATGCTGGCCATCTGTGACACGCATTCAGCCTGCGGCGAATGCCATCCCTGCCGCCTGTTTCT
>CAZDLB010000116.1:0-4641 GCA_964505995.1 uncultured Zetaproteobacteria bacterium | reverse complement strand
CAGCCCCGGCAGGGCTTGAAACTTGCCGGCACATGCGTTTGCATAAGCCGAAGTGACCGGATGATTCCGGTTCGACGGGTTCATGCTATACTGGGGAGCGACAAGGAGGAGAGGCCGTGGTAACCGAAGACAAACCGATTGATGTAGCCTGGCTTGAGGAGAACGTGCTCAAGTGCAAGCTGACCGATGAGGAGAAGCAGAAGCTGGCCGGCGTGGTCGAGCGCGTGGTGTTCTCCAAGGGCGAGACGATCGTCTCCGAGGGCGATCAGGGCGGCGTACTCTATCTGCTGCGCAAGGGCTCGGCCGATATTCTCAAGGATACCGGCAATGGCCAGCAGCGGCTGACGACGGTCAGGGACGGGGCGCTGTTCGGCGAAATCACCTTCCTGACCGGCGAGCCGGCGAGCGCCTCCGTCGTGGCCAATGACGAATGCATCGTCTATCGCATGACCCGGGATGGCTACACGAAGCTGATGCAGACCAGTCAGGAACTGGTGTATGCGCTGTTCACCTACATGCTGGTCTATCAGGCGAAGATCGTGCGCAAGATGAACGAGGAACATGCCGGCATGATGGAATACATGACCGGCAGCCATAAGTAGGCATTCGCGCCTTGATGAGCCGAGGCCGTCCGTGTTCAAGCGGGCGGCCTCTGCATTCGGGGGATACGCCATGAGCGGCGAACGCAAGAACCTCCCCGAAGGGCTTCCGCAGCCGGATCGTCGGGAGGCCTGCCGCGCGCTGGCCGGCCTGCTGATGCTGATGCCGGCCGCGCTGCTTTCGGCGAACGGGGCGTTCGCAGCCGCGATGTCCGCCGCCGAGTTCCGTCGCCAGGCGGAGCGGCTGCTCGGCGTTTCCCTGCCGCCGGGATTTGCGCAGGCGCTGTATCATGTCTTCCGCGAGGAGCCCTGGGGGCTGGATCATCTGCGGCGGCTTCAGCGCAAGCTGCTGGATTCGCAACTGCCGCCGGAAAAGGCCTGGCAACAGCTCGATGACGGGGAGCGCTGGTTTCTTGATCATTTCCTGACAACCTGCGTGACCGGCGTCTACTACCATGAACGCGGCAACCGGCTGATCAGCTATGAGCAGGCGCTGATGCATGCGCTGCTGCTGGATATCCGGCCGGTCCCTGGGCTTTCGGACCGGGCTTTCGGTTTCTGGAGCCGGGCGCCGGAGCGCTGATGCGGGATATCCTTTTCGATGTGGCGGTGATCGGCGCCGGCGTGGCCGGTGCCCTGACCGCGCGTGTTCTGGCCGAGGCCGGGCGCAGGGTCGTGATCGTCGAGGCGGGGGATCGCGTGGATCGTTCCCGGGCGGCCGAGCGCTATCGCGCGGCCATCGAGCGCAATCTTCAGGCGCCCTATCCCCGCTGGCCCTGGGTGCCGGAGCTGCCGCAGGATGGCGATTACCGGCCGCTGTACATGCATGCCGTCGGAGGCACGAGCTGGCACTGGACGGCCATGACGCCGCGTTTCCTGCCCGAGGATTTCCGCATGCACAGCCTCTACGGTGTCGGCCGCGACTGGCCCATCGACTACGATGAGCTGGAGCCGTGGTATGTCGCAGCCGAGAAGGCTCTGGGCGTGGCCGGCGACAGCGACGATGATCATGGCTCGCCCCGCAGCGCCCCCTATCCGATGCCGGCCATTCCGATGACCTACGGCGATCGGGTGCTCGCTCGCCGGCTTGAGGCCCAGAGCGTGGACGGACAGAAGGTGCGCGTGGCGCCGCTGCCGGCGGCGCGCAACAGTCGCGCCTATGACGGGCGCCCGGCCTGTCGCGGCAACAATACCTGCACGCCGATCTGTCCGATCGGCGCCTCGTATACGGCTGATGGGGATGTCGAGCGGGCCGTGGCTGCCGGTGCGCTGCTGCTGACCCGGGCCGTGGCCTGCGGCTTCGATCTGGATCGGGAAAGGAGGCTGACGGCCGCGCATGTCCGGCATGCGGATGGGCGCGCCGAAACGCTGCGCGCGCGGCGCTTCGTGCTTGCCTGCAACAGCATCGAAACGCCGCGGCTGCTGCTGATGGCGACATCCGAGGCCTGTCCGCAGGGGCTGGCCAATACCTCCGGCCAGGTCGGCCGCAACCTGATGGACCATCTTCTGTTTCTGCGCGAGTTCAGCTTCAGGGAGCCGCTGTACATCGGTCGCGGCCCGCAGGCGGTCAGCACGCTGCTGATCGGGCGCAGCGGATCCTTCCGTCGGCGGCATGCCGCGGCCAAGTTCTTTCTCGGCAATGATCTGAACATTCAGCGGCTGGCCAACGAGGCGCTGGCCGACAGGGAGCACTGGCATGACGTGCTGCAGCGACTGCGGCACGCGGCCGTGCATCGGGGTAGCCTGGGCGCGGAGATCGAACAGCTGCCGGAGGCCTCGAACCGGGTCGTGCTGGACGGGCATCGTCGCGATGCGCTGGGCCTGCCCCGGGTGCGCCTCGAATACCGGCCGGGGGATTACGCCCGAAGGGGAGCCGAGCACTGGCAGGCGGTGGCCGAGAAGCTGATCGAGCGCGCCGGTGGCCGGCTGACGGGCGGCAGCTTCTCGCTGAGCTCACATCATCCGGCCGGAACCGCCCGGATGGGGCGGGATCCCCGGGATTCGGTGGTCGATGCCGACTGTCGCAGTCACGATCATCCGAATCTGTATATCGTCGGCGGCAGCGTCTTCCCGACCATGGGCACGGCGAACCCGACGCTGACGATCGCGGCCCTCAGCCTGAGGCTGGCGGACCATCTGAAACGCAACTGAGGCGTTTCTAGAAACGGTCGAGCGTCTTCGGGTGCGTGACGATCTCGTGCTGGTCGCGCACCGAGGCCATCCAGCGGGCAAAGCGCACCGCACCCTTGGACTTCCGGACCTCCTCGCGGATCGCATCCTTCTGTTTCGCGAACTCCGCATCGTCGGCCCGGATGACCTTCTCCACACGCACGACGGCGATGCCCTGCGGCACTTCGAAGCTGCCATCCAGCCACTGACCCTCGGCGGCGACAAAGGCGCGGCTCAGAACCTCGGAAGTCAGCCACGATGAACTGTCGCCGGAGCCGTTGCTGCGCACCGGCTTGGACAGATACTTGGCCTGCCCGTACTTTCTCACCAGCTCATCCATCGAGGCGGAGCCGGCATGCGTGCGGATCTCCTCGGCAAGCTCGCGGGCGGCCTTCTGCGCCGCATCGCGCCGGGCATCCTCCAGGGCGCGGGCGGCCACCTTGGCGAACGGCAGCACGTCGGGCTCGACGCGCCGGACGACTTCGATGGCGACGAAATGGCCGTTTGCGGTTTCCTCGATCTCCACCGGCTGGCCCGGCAGGGTCGAGAAAGCCCTGGCGCGCAACTGGGCATCCGCAAGCAGGGGATCGGCCAGGGCTTCGTCCTGGCTGACCGGGCCGAGGTGCCGCACCTTCATGTTCAGGCTTTCCGCAGCCGCCGACAGGGAATCCTCCATGCCCAGCGCGTCATCGAGGTCCTGCGACAGCCTGTAGGCCTCCTCGCGGGCCTGGTTCATCAGCAGTTCCCTTTCAAGTTCGTCGCGCACCTCTTCCAGCGGCCGGGCCCTTTCGGGGCGGATATCGGTCAGGTGGATCAGGTGAAAGCCGAACTGGGTTTCAACGATGTCGCTGACATCGCCCTTGTGCATCGCGAAAACGGCACGGTCGAACTCCGGTACCATCACGCCCTGACGGAACCAGCCGAGATCGCCGCCCTTGTCCGCCGTGACATCATCCGAAACCTCTTTGGCGACCCTGGCAAATTCCTCGCCCGCCCTGATGCGGGCCAGAGCCTTTTCGATCCTGCTGCGTGCGGCGGCTCTTTCCTTCTCCGGGGCATCCTTCGCGACGCGGACCAGGATATGCTCGGCGCGGCGCTCCTCGGGCACGATGAAGCTGGCCTTGCGCTCCTCATAGGCCGCCTGAATCTCGGCCTCGTCCACACTCAGATCCTTTGCCAGCTGCTCCGGATCGATATCCACGAGGTTCAGCTCCACGCGCAGCGGCGAACGATACTTCTCCTTATGCGACTCGTACCATGCCCTGGCATCGCTGTCGCCGATCTGGACCTTGTCGGCCAGGCTGTCCGGGTCGACGATGATCGCGGCCAGTTCCCGTTTCTGGTATTCATGCTCGAAGCGTTCGCGGACCTCGCGATCGCTGACGCGGGCCGAATCGATGATGGCGCGCTGCAGTGCATCGACCATGATGTTCAGCCGCAGCTCGTTTTCATAGTCCTGCGGCGAGGCAAAGCCCATGTTGCGCGTCAGAATGCGATAGCGCTGCGGATCGAAGCCCGAAGCGGACTGGAAGTTCGGGTTGGCCCGGACGCTGGCCACGACCACGGATTCCGGTGCGGTCAGGCCGAGATCTTCTGCGATCTCGAGCATCAGGCGGCGGTTGATCAGCGTCTGCAGCGTGGTGTCCTTGATGCCAAGCTGCGCAATCATGTCCTTGTTGAACTGGGCGCCAAGCATGGCGCGATAGCTGTTCAGCTGCCGCTCATAGGCCTGATAGAATTCCGTCTCGCCGATCGGCTTGCCATCGATCTCTGCGACCGGTTCGATGCGGCTGCCGAGGAAATAGTCGCCGATGCCCCAGAGGACAAAGGAAAGGGCGATGCCGCCCAGGATCAGTTTGGCCAGCCAGGACTG
>CAZDLB010000115.1:0-4736 GCA_964505995.1 uncultured Zetaproteobacteria bacterium | reverse complement strand
ATCAGTTGAATACGAATTGCCATCTCATTCTCCCGTCTTATATTCCTGTAGACCAAATGCACATCCTGTGCAAGAGACAGAATATGTGCGCGAATTACATCTTATAGCGCGCAAAATGCAAATGCAAGCTTTCTTTACCGGGAATGCGCCGTATTCCTAGCCATTGGCCATGCGATCCGCAGCAACAGTCCGCCAGCCGTGGCCTGCACATGCATCGTGCCGCCACCGCTGCGGATGCGCTGCAGCATCAGCACATAATCCGGTCCATCGCCAAAGCGACGGGCAAGCTCATTGGCCCGCTCGCGCGTCCACGACCCGGAAAGCGCAATCTGCAGCCGAATGCGCCCGTCATCCTGCCCAAGCCGCAGATCAAGGCTCTCGGCCTGCGGCATTACCTGTTCGATGCGCCGCTGCACATCGTTCACGGTCGCCATGATCGCGGCCTTGCGCTCGTCGCCGAGCCCTTCCAGCGCGGGTTCCACATCGTAGCTCAGTGCAAGCCTTGCACCCATGCTCCAGTTCTCCAGCCGGCGCCTGATGCTCTGTTCCAGCCCCAGTTCCTCGACATAGGACGGGCTCAGTTCGTTCAGCCGCCGTCGCACATCGCCAATGCTGGCGCCGAGCAGATGCTCGGCCTGGGCGAGCATGTCGCTCGCCTTCCGGTCCTGAAGGCTGGCCGAGAGCGCATGCAGCATGTTCAGCGCCGCCGAAAGCTTCTGCCCGAGATCGTCATGCAGCCAGCAGGCCCAGATTCTGGCCTGTTCATCACGCCGACGGATCAGCGACTGGGAAAGCACCTGCACCTCGCGCTCCAGCTCCCGTCGCGCCTCTTCCTGGGCCGCCTGCTCGGAGATATCGCGCAGAACCACGACCACGCGCCCGGAGCGGCCACTGGCCACCGAAGGCGAAAGATGGACGGCCAGCACGCGCTCCCGGGGCAGACGCAGCTCGGCATTGCAGGCAACGCCGCCTTCCACCGCCCGTTTCAGCTTCAGCGCCCCGGACTGGCCGCGGAAACCGTCATCCAGCCAGAAGGGAGCAGAACCGGCAAGGCGCTCGCGAGACGTCTGCAACAGCTGCGCCGCGCTGGGATTGCAGTAGCTCAGAGCGAAGCCCCGGCCCTGCGACGCATACACCATCAGACCGACATGCAAGGCCTCCACCGACTCGCGCAGGCTTTCAAGGGTCTTGAGCAGATCCTCCCGTTCGGCATCCAGCGCATCGCGGGTGCCTGCGATGCGCCACCACTGCCAAAGCCCCAGCGCCAGCAGGAGCAGCCCAAGCCCGTACAGGCTCAGCGACTGGATCCATTCGGATCGCAGATGCTGCCCGATCACCGGGGCGGGCAGCTCGATGCCGGCCTGCCAGCCTGCATCCCGGTTCTCACCGCCAACGAGCAGCCAGACGGGCCTTTTGATCGGCATCACCGACGTCAGCGCCCTGCCGGAGGCCTGCATCCGCTCATGCTGCAGGCGCTCGACGCGCCCCTCGGCCACGCGGTAGATCAGACCCGGCCCGAAGCGGAAATACGCCTTCGCACCGGCAAGCTCCGTGGAATGGGACATGGAAAGCAGCTCACGTGCGTCCAGCTCGATCAGCAGCCACCAGGATTGATCATCCGCACCACGCAGCGTCATTGCAAGCCGCGGGCCACGGCTCCCGGGCGGAAGCCAGAGCAGCGTGGCCGCAGCCGGGGGCGGCGATGCAAACATCCCGACCGCTGCGGGAAGCGCTGCGGCCGGGCCCCGATGCGAATGCGCCCCAAGCTCCAGCCGGGTCTGCCCCAGAGGATCGATCAGCCGAACTGATACCGCCAGCCCCTTTGCGGCCCGCATCAACGCATCCGGGGCCACCCGATCCGTCCGGCCTTCGATGCGAGATCGGATCGCCGGATGCGAGGCCAGTGCAACCAGCAGCAGCCGCGCGCGAAGCAACTGATCCTGCAGCCGGTCCACTCCCAGCTCCAGATGATGCGCCAGCTCCACGGACAGGCCGTTCTCGATGTCGTGCCGCTCCAGCGCCCAGAAGCTGGAAACCGCACCCGTCCAGAGAGCGAACAGCAGCAGGCCGGCGACGACGAGCTGTCGCAGACGGCGCCGGTCCGGAGGCACCCGGTGCGATGCCCCATGCCAAGCAGATTCCCGTTCCATGGGCGCACATCCTAGAGCATGACGGTCAACAGGCCACCGCTGAGCACTGCATTTCTTCTTCCCGGCTGCTAGCTTGCCGGCATGTCCTCACCGCGCATCCATTTCATTGACACACCCGAAGGGCTGAAACGGGCCTGTGCCGCGCTGGCCGCCTGCAAGGTGCTGTGCGTGGATACCGAGTTTCACCGCGAATCCACCTACTATCCCGAGTTCGCGCTGCTTCAGGTCTATGGCAATGGCGAATGCTGGCTGATCGATCCCTTGCGGCTGGATGATCTGCAACCGCTCTGGGAGGTGCTTGGCCGCGAGACCATCCTGAAGGTCTTGCATGCCGCGCGCCAGGATCTGGAAATCTTCTTCCGCGAAACCGGACGCCTGCCGCTGCCGATCTTCGATACCCAGGTCGCCGCGGCGCTGCTCGGCTACGGCCAGCAGGTCGGTTTCGGCAATCTGGTGCAGCGACTGACGAAGAAGACCCTGCCCAAGGGCGAATCCTTCACGGACTGGAAGGCGCGGCCGCTGAGCCGACGGCAGGTGCAATATGCGGCCGATGACGTGATCTGGCTGATGCCGGTCTATCAGGCCCTGCAGGAGCAGCTGGATGCGCGCCGTCGTCGAAGCTGGCTGGACGAGGAACAGGCCATGCTCACCGATCCGGCCACCTACCAGCCGGATGAGCGCGAGGCCTTCTGGCGCGTGAAGGGCGCCACCCGGCTGAAGGGCCGGCATCTGGCCGCGCTGCGCGAACTGGCGGCCTGGCGCGAGCGCGCCGCGCGCCAGCGGAACATTCCCCGCCGCCGGATCGTGGCCGATGAACCATTGCTGGAGATCGCCCGCCGCGACAAGGTCACGCTGGGCACGCTGCAACGCCTGCGCGGGCTCAGCGACGGTGTCATCAAACGCTTCGGCGAGGAAATGATGCTGGCCTGGGAACAGGGCATGCACTGCCCCGAGGCCGACTGGCCGCGGCCGAAGCCGCGCAGCCACAACAGCGCCGGCACGGATCTGCGCCTGGAGCTTCTGGATACGCTGGTGCGCCTGAAGGCCGACGAGGGCGACATCTCCCCGAGCATCCTGGCCAGCAAGTCGGACCTGGCCGAACTGGCCTCCTGGGGCTACCGCTGCAAGGGACAGCCGCCGGCGGTTCAATGTCTGCACGGCTGGCGCTTCGAACTGGTCGGGCGCGATCTGCTGCGCCTGCTGCGCGGGGAAACCTGCATGCACCTGAATCCGGCCACCGGCATGCCGGTGATCATGAACCTGCCACCGCTTGAGGGCCGCGCATGAACATCTGCTATACGATCGACGCGCTTTCGGCGGCCGGCGACAAGGCCTGGCGGCTGCAGCAGGACGGAACCTGGCGGCCGTGCACCTATGCCGAGCCCCTGCAGCCCGGCGATGCCCGCATCACCGATGCGCAGCAGGCCGAGGACTGGGCCGGCCGACGCCTGAAGAAGGACAGGGACACCGTGCTCCGCCCCAGCGACAAGGCGGGCCGCTTCGATTTCTGGATGCGCGGCATCTTCGCGCATGCCGTCACGCATCATCTGCACAAGCCACGCATCCCCGATCTGGAGGAGATGACCCGTCTGATCGCGTCGCTGACGCCCGGCATCCCGTGGCTCGTCTATCTCGATGCCGAGGGGCATTTCCAGGCGCTGGATACGCGCAGCGAACCGATCATCGGCAACCTGAAGATCGCCGTGCGCGGCGAGATTGCATCCTCGGAGGACTATGTCGGGCCGAAGGCGGCCGCCGACGAGCCTCTGATGCAGCGCACCTGGACGCAGTTCCTCGGCGGCTGGCTGGAGCATCTGCAATCCTCCAACCTGGGCGTCTTCGTCCCCGATGTCGAAAAGCTCAAGGACGCCGGGGACTACATCGCCGCCATCGAGAACTGGACCGGCGAGTCTTGAGCACGCGCATCATCACGGCCAACGTCAACGGCATCCGCGCAGCCACGCGCAAGGGCTTCTGGGACTGGTTCTCGAGACAGGATGCCGACATCCTCTGCCTGCAGGAACTCAAGTGCCACGCGCATCAGCTGCCGCCCGAAAGCCGGCCTGCCGGGCTGCATGCGAGCTTTCATTTCGCCGAGAAACCGGGGTACTCGGGCGTGGCGCTGTATTCGCGCCGCAAGCCCGATGCCGTGCATGTCGGCCTGGGCGATCTCGATCCGGAGCAGGACTGGTCGGACATGGATGCGCAGGGCCGCTTCCTCATGGCCGACTACCCCGACTATTCGGTGATCTGCCTGTATCTTCCGTCCGGTTCCAGCTCCAGCATGCGGCAGGCCGCAAAGATGCATTTTCTCGAGCGTTTCCTGCCCCTGATGCAGCGCCTGGCCGCCGAGGGCCGCAGACTGATCGTCTGCGGCGACATGAACATCGCGCACCAGCCCATCGATCTGAAGAACTGGCGCGGCAATCGCAAGAACTCCGGCTTCCTGCCCGAGGAACGCGCCTGGATGAGCCGCTGGCTCGATGCCGGTTTCGTGGATGTCTTTCGCGCCCTCCATCCCGACAAGGAGCAATACACCTGGTGGTCGAACCGCGGCCAGGCCCGGGCCAAGAATGTCGGCTGGCG
>CAZDLB010000114.1:2510-4984 GCA_964505995.1 uncultured Zetaproteobacteria bacterium | reverse complement strand
GCGGGTGGTCAAGTCGGGCGTGACTGCTAGGCTGCTGCGACCATGGAATATCTGCGCGATCTGAACGTTGGTCTGTTCCGGTGGATCAACGATGCCCACAACCCCGTGCTGGATGGCTTCTTCGGCCTGGTCTCCGGGCTGGGCGACGGGCTGGTCATCGCCCTGCTGTGCTCAATGATCATGCTTTTTCGCCTGCGTCTGGGCATGGCGGCGCTGCTGGCGTTCATCGTGTCCGGGCTTGCCGCGCAGGTGCTCAAGCGGCTTTTCGATCTGCCGCGACCACCCGCCGTGCTTGATCATGTGCATGTGCTGGGGGCGGCGCTGCAATCGCATTCGTTTCCTTCCGGTCATGCCACCAGCGACGGGGTCATGGTGCTGGCCTCGTTCCTGCTCTGGAGCGTCCGCGACTGGAAAAGCTGGCTGGTCGGGGGACTGTTCCTGCTGGCCGCGATCGGCCGGGTCTATGGCGGCGTACATTTTCCTCTCGATGTGATGGCAGGGCTCTTGCTTGGCATGGGATGCATGTGGGTCTGCTGGCGTGCATCGGCGAGCTGGCCGGTCAGCCGCTGGCAGGCTTCGCCCTGGTCCTGGAAGCTGACGGGCTTGCTGGTTCTGATCGCCTCCGGCGTGCTGGGCCTTGGATACCGCATCCAGCCCGCGACGGCGCAGCCGCTGAGCTGGATGTTGGCCGTCGCGGCGCTGCTGGTGCTGATGCAGGTCTGGAAGCGGAGGTTTGCAGGGCGGGAGGCCGGCGATGGCTGATCCGCAGGTGCATTTCGAGCTGCTGGAGCGGCCGGACCGGGTCGAGGGCATCGCCCGGCTGCTGCTCCGCCGGGGCCGGCTGAACCCGCATGTGCTGGTGCTCTGTCCGGATGCCGGCTTCATGGCTCAGCTGGATGAGCGGCTGTGGACGATTCATCCGGAATCGTTTCTGGCGCATGCGGTGGCCGGTGATGACGCGGATGCGAATGCGCGTCAGCCGATCCTGCTGGCCACCGAGGTTCGGCATGACAACCGGCCGGCCGTGCTGATCAACGGCGGTCTTGAGGTGCCGCCGGATATGGAAGGCTTCGAGCATGTCGTGGACTTCGTCGATGGCTGGGACGAGAGACTGAAGCAGATGGCCCGGGAGCGCTTTCGCAGCTACCGGCAGATGGGCCTGGAGCCGACCTATCTGGGAGGCCGGGCGAAAGGAGGCTGAAATGGACATGCGGGATAGCGGCAGGCAGGCCGTTGGCTGCGAGGAACGCCGGCGCTATGTCCGCCATCCGGTGGACATGCCGATCCAGGTCTATCCGCAGGCGGTTCAGAGCGGCGGCGGAATTCCTCTGATGGATGTTGGTGCCGGCGGCCTGGCGTTCCGGACCCGGACACGTTTTTCACCGGGAAGCCATCTGATCGTGCGCATCGAGCAGGTCGTACCGGTGTTCGAGGCCGTCGGCGTCGTGCGCTGGTGCGAGCAGCGCGATGGCGGCTATGAGGTCGGAGTCCAGTTTCTCGATGAACAGACCCGGTTCCGGGCGCGCATGGTCGAGCAGGTCTGCCGGATCCAGAGCTATCGCAGGCAATGCCTGGAAGAGGGCCGGCAACTCGATTTCGAAGAGGCCGCGCAGGAATGGATCGAGCGCTTCGGGGCCAGCTTCGATGAAGGCGGGAACGAAGCCTGATGGCGGATGCCTTCTTCAGCGAGGAGAGCTTCGCCTTTCTGGACGAGCTGGCCGCGAACAACCGGCGGGAATGGTTTCAGGAGAACAGGGGGCGCTACGAGGCGCTGATTCGCGAGCCGGCGCTGGCCTTCGTGCGCGCCATGCGTCCGCGCCTTGAGGCCATCGCGCCGCATTTTCGGGCCGATGATCGCAAGCTCGGCGGCTCGCTGATGCGTATCCATCGCGATGTCCGTTTCAGCCGGGACAAGTCGCCCTACAAGACCAACATCGGCATCCAGTTCCGCCATGAACATGGCCGGGATGTGCATGCGCCGGGCTATTATCTGCATATCAGCCCCTCGGAGTGCTTTGTCGGCGTCGGCACATGGCGGCCGCCGTCCGCGTCGCTGGCGAAGATCCGTCGGCGCATCGCCGAACGGCCGGCTGAATGGCGGCAGGTGCGCGATGACGAGGACTTCGGACGCTGGTTTCACCTGGGCGGCGAAAGCCTGAAGCGGCCGCCGCGCGGCTTTGATGCACAGCATCCGATGATCGAGGATCTGAAGCGCAAGGATTTCATCGGCATGGCCTTCCTTCCCAACGAGCTGGTGACGCAGCCGGATCTCGACGGACTCGTGGCCGACTATTTCAGCGCGGCTGCTCCGTTCATGCGCTTTCTGTGCCAGGCGGTTGGGGTGTCGTTCTAGCGGTTGCTCCGCGCACGCGCTTCATTAGCATGGTGCTATGGCGGACGAACCAAGCATCGAGGAAATCCTGGCCAGCCTTGATAAGCTTCTTCAGGAAAGCGAGATCGGCAACGATGATGCC
>CAZDLB010000114.1:0-2410 GCA_964505995.1 uncultured Zetaproteobacteria bacterium | reverse complement strand
GCGGCAGCCGGCGAAATGCAGGCATCGCTGATCGAAGAGCGGCAGCAGGCCGATGAGCAGCAGACCCGCGAAGTGCCCGAGGCTCTGGATCATGATCATGCATCCGGCTTGGATGCGTCGCCCCCGGTGATCCATCTCTCGGCGGATCAGGAGGTTGATGCAGGGGGGGCGGATGAGGCCCTCGCGCCCGGCTGCGATGTCGCGCAAAGGGCGGAGAGCGATGCGCCACCGGTCGTGATCCTGACCGAAAGCATGATGGTGGAGGATCATCAGCCTCCGCTGCCGTTCGACCGGCCGGCATCCGAGGCTGGTCGCGACGGGGCAGGGGAAACCGGGGCGCAGCCATCCGCGGAGCCGAACGAAGCAGAAGGCGAAGACATGCAACCGGAGCTTGCGAATCCGTCTTGGCCGGAGAGTATGCCGGCTGCCTGGGAGGCTGCGATCAGCGAACGGGTGGCACGGCGCATCGAGGAAGTGCTGCCGGATCTGGTCGAGGCCAGCGTCCGCAAGGCGATGAGGAAGCCCGGAAGGAAGATCCGCCGCAGGCGCCGCCGGCAATAGAGTCCCGGATACACGCATCAGGAGTTGCAAGCATGAGCCAGCAGGAGCTA
The DNA here is from genome assembly GCA_964505995.1 of uncultured Zetaproteobacteria bacterium. Lineage (GTDB taxonomy): Bacteria > Pseudomonadota > Zetaproteobacteria > Mariprofundales > Mariprofundaceae > JAJRVH01. The sequence continues at coordinate 1,799 of CAZDLB010000114.1, read as the reverse complement.
GCCAAGACCTATGATCCGCAGGCCGTGGAGCCGGCCATCAGCGAGCAGTGGCTGAATTCGGATGCATTCCAGCCAGCATCAGCTTCGGACTCGGAGGAATCCTACTGCATCGTGATTCCGCCGCCGAACGTGACCGGCAGCCTGCACATGGGCCATGCCTTCACCTTCACGATCCAGGATATCCTGATCCGCTGGCAGCGGCTGAAGGGCAAGCCGACGCTGTGGCAGCCCGGCACCGACCATGCCGGCATTGCCACGCAGATGGTCGTCGAGCGGCTGCTCGACAAGGAGGGCGTGCACCGTCGCGATCTCGGCCGCGAACGCTTTCTGGATCGCGTCTGGGAATGGAAGGAGCAGTCCGGCGGCACCATCGTGCGCCAGCTCAAGCGGCTGGGCGCCTCCTGCGACTGGTCGCGCGAGCGTTTCACGCTCGACGAGGGGCTTTCCCGGGCCGTGCGCGAGGTGTTCGTTTCCCTCTACGAGGAGGGGCTGATCTATCGCGGCAAGCGGCTGGTGAACTGGGACCCGGTGCTGGAGACGGCGGTGTCCGATCTGGAGGTGCAGCACGAGGAGGAGGCCGGCCATTTCTGGCATATCCGCTATCCCTATGCGGATGATCCGTCGAAGTCGGTCATTGTCGCCACGACCCGGCCGGAAACGCTGCTCGGCGATGCGGCCGTGGCCGTGCATCCGGAGGATGAACGCTACCGCGACCTGGTCGGCCGCGAGCTGATCCTGCCGCTGACCGGGCGTACGATTCCGGTCATTGCCGATGAATATGTCGATCCCGAATTCGGCACCGGCTGCGTGAAGATCACGCCGGCGCATGATTTCAACGACTACGAGGTCGGCCAGCGGCATGGCCTGCCGCTGATCAACATCTTCACGAAGCGCGCGCACATCATCGACGACGACATCATCCCGGAGAAATACCGCGGTCTGGACCGGTATGAAGCGCGCGAGATCATGGTGGCCGACCTCGATGCCGAGGGGCTGCTGGAGAAGGTCGAGGAGCACACGCACAAGGTCGGCCGCGGCGATCGCTCGCATGCAGTCATCGAGCCGTATCTGACCGATCAGTGGTATGTGAAGATCCAGCCGCTGGCCGATCCGGCGATCAAGGCCGTCGAGGATGGCGACATCCGCTTCGTGCCCGAGTTCTGGGAGAAGACCTATTTCGAGTGGATGCGCAACATCCAGGACTGGTGCATTTCGCGTCAGCTGTGGTGGGGTCATCGCATCCCGGCCTGGTACTGCGACGAGTGCGATCATATCACCGTGTCGCGCACGACGCCGGAATGCTGCGAGGGCTGCGGCTCATCCGCTATCGGCCAGGACGAGGATGTGCTCGATACCTGGTTCTCCTCCGGGCTGTGGCCATTCTCCACGCTCGGCTGGCCGGATCGGACGCCGGAGCTGGAGCAGTTCTATCCGACGAATGTGCTGGTCACCGGATTCGACATCATCTTCTTCTGGGTGGCCCGCATGATCATGATGGGCCTGAAGTTCACCGGCCAGGTGCCGTTCCGCGATGTCTACATCCACGCACTGATCCGCGATGCCGAGGGCCAGAAGATGAGCAAGTCCAAGGGCAACGTCATCGATCCGCTGGAGATGGTCGAGAAATACGGCGCCGACGCGCTGCGCTTCACGCTGGCGCACATGGCCACGCCGGGTCGCGATGTGAAGCTGGATGTGCAGCGCATCGAGTCGAACCGCAACTTCATGAACAAGATCTGGAATGCCGCCCGTTTCGTGTTCATGAATCGCGGCGATGCCGTGCCCGATGCCTCGATCGA
>CAZDLB010000113.1:1207-5041 GCA_964505995.1 uncultured Zetaproteobacteria bacterium | reverse complement strand
AAGCGGTTGAGCTCGACGATCATGTCGCGGTAGTCCTCAGCCAGCACGAATCACCTTCACCCTGGAGCGATCCATTTTTTCCGGCACAGGCTCAGGCCACGTCATGCATGTCACTTCCCACACCTGATTGAAAATCATGTCCGGCTTCTCTTCACCGAGCCTGATGAGCTTTCCCTGCGACTTGTTCATGGGCATATTTTAGCAACGAAACACTTGGCTGTCTCTGCTATGCAGCATCTCAAATGCAAAGCATCACAGCTTTCCCACCACTCGCTCCGTGCGGACCTTTTTGACCACCAGCAGCGCCTCGATGAGCACCCAGACCGCGAGCAGGAAGATCACCGACCCGACAACGGCGACGGTCCACTGTTCGCTGCCCACGGCCTTGATGATGCCCATGACCATGCCGGAGATCGTCGCGCCGAGCACCAGCAGCATCGGCAGCAGGGTATAGAGGATCGGCTTTCTGCGCCGGTAGAGATAGATCGTCACGGTCAGCAGCGTCAGTCCCGCGAGGATCTGGTTCGTGGTGCCGAACAGCGTCCACAGGAACAGGCCGGCCGGCTTGCCATCGACCTTGAAGAAGGCAAAGAAACCGATCGCGGCCACGGCCAGGAAGGTCGCCACATAGCGGTTCGTCAGCACATTCAGGCCGATGGTATGACCGATCTCCTCCAGATTGAAGCGCAGCAGGCGCGCGCCGGTATCCACGCTTGTCATCGCAAAGCCTACGACGACAACGCTGATGAAGGCCGCGGCATAATCCAGCGGCACGCCGAGCTGATGGATGAAATTGGCATTGCCCTGGATGAACACGCCAAGCTTCTGATGCAGCCCCACGGCCTTGTCCCAGGAGCCGTAGAACGCCTCCCAGTCGGCGCGCGAGGCGAAGGCCCCGGCCGTCGTCGCCAGCACGGCCAGCAGCGCCAGCAGCGATTCCCCGATCATGCCGACATAGCCGACGAACGGCGCATCGGTCTCGCGATCCAGCTGCTTGGATGTCGTCCCCGATGCCACGAGACCATGAAAGCCAGACACGGCGCCACAGGCGATGACGATGAACAGGAACGGCAGCATCGGCGGCGCGCCGACCGGATGCGGATTGACGGCCGGCGCGGCCCAGTCCGGCGAAAGCAGGAAGAAGCCGATCAGCATCGAGAACAGCGCCAGATAGAGCAGCAGCGAGTTCAGGAAATCGCGCGGCTGCAGCAGCAGCCAGACCGGCAGCACGCTGGCGATGAAGGCGTAGACCAGCAGGCTCCAGGTCCAGCCGGAGGCCGAGATGCCGGTGACGGGCATCTTCAGGCCCAGGCCCGTCGTGATCAGCATCAGCACGAAGCCCAGCGCAATCATCGGCCACAGCGGCAGGCGACGCCGGTAGACGAGAAAACCGATGAACATCGCGATCAGCATCAGCGAATAGGTCGGAAACACCGCCTCGGGATGCGCGGTGGGCGGGATATGGGCCGCATCGGGGGCCGCAAACAGGCCCGAGATCACGAGCACGAACACGCCCATGGCCAGGGCCACGAGGAAGAAGATCACCAGCAGGAACAGCAGCCTCGTGCGCGGGCTGATGACATCGCGCGCGATCGTGCCCACGCTCTTGCCGCGATGCCTTACGGAAAGCACGAGGGCCGAGAAATCATGCACCGCACCGACCAGCAGCGTGCCGAACACCACCCAGCAAAGCGCCGGAACCCAGCCCCAGATCACCGCGATCGCCGGCCCGAGCATCGGCGCAAGCCCGGCAATCGAGGCATAATGGTGCCCGAAGAGGATGTAGCGATTGGCCGGCACGTAATCGACATCATCGCGCAGCGCATGCGCCGGCGTCGGATGCGCGTCGCTGAGCTCGAAAACCCTGCGGCCGAGAAAGCCCCGGGCATAGAAGTGATAGAACACCAGATACAGGCTCAGCACCAGGATGGCCATGACGACTGGGGACATGTGAGCTCCTCCCTTGCGGCCGAGGGCCGCATCATCCCATCCTGCGGGGGCGACCGCGCCCCGTTCAGATGGTGCTTAACATATTCAGGCGTGACGCTACTCTAGCGAAATGCACAGGCAAGGGAGCACAGGCATGAAAAGCGGACGAATCGGAGCTCTGCTGCTGGGCGCATGGCTGCTGACCGCATCCGGATGCAATCCGTCACCGGAACAGAAGATTGCCGAACCGCTGCCGGACAGTCCCGTCGCCGCCACCGTCAACGGGGTGCCGATCTTCGAACGGGATATCGACGAGGAGCTGGCGGCCATGCCCGACAGCATGCAGCAGTTCCGCGACGATCCGCAGGTTCGCGGCCACATCCTGCGCACGCTGATTCGCCGCCATGTCATCAGTCAGAAGGCCACCGCGCTCGGCCTGGATCTCGATCCGGCCATCCGTCAGCGCATCGAGAAGGCGCGTCGGCACATCCTCATCGAAGCGGCCCGAAACTGGCAGCGATCGCATATGCCCGAGATCGATGAGGCGGCCATCCGTGCCTACTACGACCAGCATCCGGAGGAGTTCACGGTGCCCGAGCAGGTCCATGCCCGCCATATCCTCGTCGCCAGCGAGGAGAAGGCGAAGGCCATCCGTCGCAAGCTGCTGCACAAGGCCGATTTCGCCACCCTTGCCGCCAGTGAGTCGCTGGATGACAGCAACAAGGCTCGCGGCGGCGATCTGAACTGGTTCCCGCGCGGCGTCATGGTGCCGGCCTTCGAGGAGGTCGCCTTCTCCCTTGAACCGAACGAGATCAGTCAGCCGGTAAAAACGAAGTTCGGCTGGCACATCATCCAGGTGCTGGGCAAACGCCCCAGCCGCAAGAAGAGCCTCGATGAGGTGCGCGAGGAGATCATCAGCCAGCTGGAACAGGCGCAGCTGAACAACTGGTTTCTGGAACTGGAAAAAGAGGCAAGCATCCAGCTGTTCCAGCCCTATCGCCCGGATACGATCGCGCCAGCAGCCGGGACGGAAGCTTCACCCGCCCCGGTAAAAAGGTGATCTGCATCACCTGATCCGGGGTTCGACCTGCCTAGACTGGCGCCATGCCATTCCTCGATCATCTGCATCATCTGTCGCCGGCCTGTCAGAACGCGTTCTATGACCGGGGCCGGGAGCAGGCCTACAGCGACGGTGAACCGTTGCCGGGACCGGAAGCCGGCTTTCGCGGCATTCGCCTGATCCAGGACGGCGAGGTTCGGGTTCTGGCCTGCGTCGGGGATCAGCGTATCCCGGTCTATCATTACGGAGCCGGCGAGGCCCTCGGCATCCGCAGCTTCATGCGTCCGGAAAATCCGCCGGAACTGGCGTGGGTGGCCGTCGGAGACTGCGTCGTCTTCGAGGTCGGGGCCAATGAGCTTCGCGATCTGATGCGGGATGCGGCCTGTTCGGAGCTGCATGAACTGCTGGAGCTGGAAGCACACCTGCGCGACCTGGAAATCCAGCTGGCCATCCATCCGCTGTTTCGCACCTTGCACGAAAACGAACGACACAGGCTGTTCGACGATGCCGATCCGATCGCACTGGCCCCGGAGCAGCTGCTGATCGAGAAGGGACGCGCCAACGAGGCGCTGTATTTCATCAGCCATGGCGGACTGGACATCATTCGGGATGGCAGAACCGTGGCCCATCGTGGCGCCGGAGAAATCATCGGCGAGGTATCCGCCCTGGGCTTTGCCCCGACGGCCGATGTCCGCTCCACCGGCTGGACCAGCGTGCTGGCCTTCCCCCGCGATGCCCTGCTCGAGGCATGCCAGCACAACCGGGAATTCGCCGCCAGGCTTTCATCCTACGGGCTGACCGGTTTCGAACAGCCCGCCTGCTAGAAGCGGAGGATCTGGCAGACT
>CAZDLB010000113.1:0-1107 GCA_964505995.1 uncultured Zetaproteobacteria bacterium | reverse complement strand
CAGACTGCTAGCCGTCCACCCATCCCGTAAGATGCCCCAGGGCGATATCGCTCAATGCCTGGACATGATCCGTCCGGCCGTTCAGCGCCGGGATATAGCGCAATTCCGTTCCGCCGGCCTCGATGAAGACGTCGCGATTCTCCACCGCGATCTCCTCCAGCGTCTCCAGGCAATCGGCCGAGAAGCCGGGGCAGATCACGTCCACCCGGCGAACACCCTCCTTCGCCCATGATCTCAGCGTTTCATCGGTATAGGGCTTCACCCACGGCTCGCGGCCGAAACGGGACTGGAAACTCACCTGCCAGTCATCCTCACCCAGATCCAGCGATTCGGCCAGCAGGCGCGCCGTCACACGGCACAGACAGGGATAGGGGTCGCCGTTCCTGAAATAGCGTTCCGGGATGCCATGGAACGACATCAGCAGCCGCTCCGCCCGCCCATGATTCTGCCAGTGTTCGCGCACGCTGGCGGCCAGCGCGGCGATATAGCCCGGATGATCGTGGTACGAGTCCACGAAGCGCAGCCCCGGCACCCTGCGCCAGCGTTTCAGCTCATCGGCCACGGCATCGAAGGTCGAGCCGCTCGTCGTCGCCGAATACTGCGGATACAGCGGCAGAATCAGAAGCCTGCGGCATCCCTGCTCCCTGAGGGCGCGCAGCCCTTCGGCGATCGACGGCCGGCCATAGCGCATGGCCAGCTCCACCCGCACACCCTCGCCCAGCCTTTTCCTGAACCCGGCCAGCTGGGCCAGGCTGTGCACCATCAGCGGCGAGCCGTCATCGGTCCATATGCTGCGGTAGGCCGCCGCCGAGCGGGCCGGCCGGATGTTCAGGATGATGCCGTGAAGAATAGGCCACCACAGCCAGCGCGGCTGCTCGACGACCCGCGGATCGGAAAGGAATTCCTTCAGATACCGGCGCAGCGAAGCGCGATCCGGCGCATCCGGCGTGCCGAGATTGGTCAGCAGGATGCCGACAGGCATGTCCTGCTCATGCTCGAAGGATGACTGGCTGGTGTAAATCATGGCGCGGCCACGCTAGCGGCATCCCGCCACGAGGTCATGCCCGGCGTGCATCATCGGCGAGGACGGTCACGACGATGTCGCGC
>CAZDLB010000112.1:0-5061 GCA_964505995.1 uncultured Zetaproteobacteria bacterium | reverse complement strand
CGATCACCTCCGGCGGCACGGCGACGGACAGCGCCGGCAATGTCTACACCTTCGGACCGGGCCAGTACCGCTTCCCGTTCGTGACCCCGGGCACCTATCGGCTCGTGATCACGCCGCCGGCCGGCTACGCCTTCCCATCGCAGGTGGCCGACGCGCAACTGCAGCTGCTGCCGAACGCGCCGTTCGCGCTCGTCGTCGGCTCGCGCGGCGAGGTGTTCACGGTCAATCCGGGCCCGGCGCTGAATATCGACGTACCGCTGGATCCGAAGCCGGTGACGCTGTTCGTGCAGAAATCGGTCAGCAAGACCAGGGCCGCAATCGGCGATTTCGTGCCCTATACGGTGACGGTGGAGAACCCGGACACCGTGAATCCGGTTTCCAATGTCATCGTCGTCGATACGCTGCCGCTCGGCTTCCGCTACGAGCCGGGCTCGGCAAGGCTCGACGGCGTGAAGACCGCCGATCCGGCGATTTCGGCCGACGGCCGCACACTGAGCTTCACCATCGGCACCTTCGCGCCTGCCGGCGTGCATACGCTGAGCTATGTCACGCAGATCACCGCCAATGCCAGGCTGGGCGAGGCCACGAACAGCGCCCGCGCCAATGGCGTGCAGGGGGCTGGCAGGGTCGGTTCCAACATCGCGCGAGCCACGCTGACGGTCACCGAGGATCTGTTCGCCTCCCGCTCCTTCCTCGCCGGCCGGGTGTTCGTCGATGAGGACGGCGACGGCTTCGACGACAAGTCCGAGCCGGGCGTGGCCGGCATCCGCATCTTCATGGAGGACGGCCGCTCGACGCTGACCGACAGGAACGGCTTCTATCATTTCGAGGGCGTGAGCGCGCATACCCATGTCGTGCAGATGGATCTGACGACGATCCCGCAGCGCTACGAGGCCGTGCCGCTGGCCAACACCCGCTTCTCCGGCCGCGCGTTCTCGCAGTTCGCCGAGATCCAGGGCGGCGGCCTGTGGCGCACGAACTTCCGCCTGCTGCGTAAGGCGCCGCCGTCCACGCCGGTCTCGATCTCCCAGAACCTGTCCAGCGAGGGCGGCAGGGTCTGGACCACCTTGAACGTGAAGCATGGCGGCGGCGTGGATCTGAACTCGCTGCAGGCCGTCTATGTCGCGCCGCAGGGCTGGAAGGTGCTCGAGAATACGGCCACGGTGGATGGGAAGGCTCGGAAGCCGGTCAGCGGCATCACGGGGCTTAGCTGGATGCTGGATCCGAAGCAGCGCGAGCATGTGATCCGCTTTGCGCTTGAAGGCGGCGGCGAATCCGGCGACAAGCAGGCGATCGCCTATGCCCGCTTTGCCTCGCCCGGCACACCGAACGGCCGCACCGGCATGGCCACCAATGCGCTGAATGATGTCGTGAAGGAAGAGCGCCTGGCCCGGCATCTGGACATGCATCTGAACTTCGACACCCGCAAGGCCGATCTGAAGCCCGAGGCCATCGCCCAGCTGGATCGTCTGGTCGAGGAGCTCAAGCAGCTTGAGATCAGCCACATCGAACTGATCGGCCATACGGACAGCCGGCCGATCCGGCCGGATCATCGCCACGAGTTCCAGAACAACCAGGTGCTCTCCGAGGCGCGCGCGAAGTCCGTGGCCGATTATCTGCAAACGAAGCTGAATCTCGCGCCCGAACAGGTGAAGGCCGTCGGCAAGGGCGCATCACAACCGATCGCCTCGAACCGCACCCGGGCCGGCCGCGCGAAGAACCGCCGCACGGAGCTGAAGGTCTATGCGTCCAAGGTGCGCCGCATCCTGAACACGTCGATCAAGAGCGCTGCGGCCAAGGCGAAAGGCAAGGCCGAGGATACGTGGGACAAGCCGAAGAAGCCGGCGGCCGCCCCGATCGCGGTGCAGCCCGCGCCCGCGGATGTGAAGGCCTGGCTGGCGAAGGCTGCGCCACGCGCCGAGCCGCTGTGGCTGTTCCCGGGCGAGCGTGATCTGCCGTCCATCCCGGCCACGCATGTGCTGATCCAGCATGCGCCGGGCCAGAAGGTGTCGCTGAGCATCAACGGCAAGCCGGTCAATCCGCTGATGTTCGAAGGCGCCAAGCGCAACGCCGCCGGCACGATCGCGATCAGCCACTGGCGCAACGTGCATCTTGAAGAGGGCGACAACCGCATGCTGGCCGTGGTCCGCGATGCCTCCGGCAGCGAAGTCGCCCGGCTGGAGCACACGGTTCACTATGCCTCCCCGCCGGTGCGGGTCGAATGGATCCGGGAGAAGAGCCAGGCCGTAGCCGACGGCGTAACACAGCCGGTCATTGCCGTGCGTCTGAGCGATGCGGCCGGGCATCCGGCGCGCAGCGGTATCACCGGCGATGTCGAGATCGGCCTGCCCTACCGCGCGGCCAATGAACCGCCGGCCACGCCGGGCGCCAGCGATTTCAAGCCGAGCTATACGGTGGCCGAGGACGGCATCGCCTACATTGCGCTGAAGCCGACGACGCGCAGCGGCGAGGTCAGGCTGCGCTTCCGCCTGCAGAACGGCGTCAAGGAGATTACGGCCTGGGTCACGCCGGCCGCGCGCGACTGGGTCATGGTCGGCATCGGCAGCGGCACGATGGGCTACAACCGGCTCAAGGGTGCCCTGCAGCCGATCACGAAGCAGTCCGAAAAGGATAAGTATTACCGCGACGGGCGACTCGCCTTCTATGCCAAGGGGCGTGTGAAGGGCGATTTCCTGCTGACGATGGCCTATGACACGGCCAGGACGCGCGGCCAGGTCGGCAGGAGCATCAACCAGACGATCGATCCGAACAAGTATTACACGATCTATGGCGATGCCTCCGAGCAGCAGTACGATGCCGCCAGCCAGTCCAAGCTGTACCTGAAGCTGGAGCGCAACACCTTCTACGCGATGTTCGGCGACATGAACACGGGGCTTACGGTCACCGAGCTGAGCCGCTATTCGCGCACGATGAACGGCCTGAAATCCGAATACCGCGGCGAAAGCTTCGGCTACACCGCCTATGCCAGCCGCACCAGCCAGACGCTGGTGCAGGATGAAATCCGCGGCGACGGCACCAGCGGCCTGTATCACCTGTCGCGCACGAACATCGTCGCGAACTCCGAGAAGGTGTTCATCGAAACGCGGGATCGCTTCCGCAGCGAGGTCGTGCTCGATTCGCAGCAGCTGACCAGCCATGTGGATTACAACATCGATTACCAGGCCGGCACGCTGTTCTTCAAGCAGCCGGTGCTGAGCAAGGACGCGAACCTGAATCCGATCTACATCCGCGTCGAATACGAGGCGGACGATCAGCGCGATCAGCTGACCAACTTCGGCGGCCGCGCCAGCGTCAGGCCGGTCAAGGGTGCCGAGATCGGCGCCAGCTACATCAATCAGGGGCAGCTCGGCAAGGACGATACGCTCGCCGGCCTCGATGCCAGCTACAGACTGAGCGACCAGACTGAGATCAAGGGCGAATATGCGCGCTCGAATACGCGCGCGAACGGCAAGGCCAATGCCTGGAAGGCCGAGGTCAACCACAGCGGCGAGCGCGTGCGCGCGCAGGCCTATGTGCGCCAGCTCGATGCCGGCTTCGGCCTGGGGCAGACGCTGGGCAGCGAGGATGCGACGCGCAAGTTCGGCGGCAATGCCGACACGAAGATCACCGATAAGCTCAACCTGAACACCGAGGCCTACCATCAGGAAGGACTGAACACCGGTGCCAAGCGCGACCTGGGCCAAGCGCAGCTGAACTACCAGGCCGGCCGCTATTCGCTGCGCGGCGGCGCGCGCTACGTCAAGGACACCGACGGGGCCGGCACGACGACGAGCTCGAAGCAGCTGACCGCAGGCGCCACGGCGAAGATCACCGAGCGCCTGAGCGCGCGCATCGATCGTGAGCAGAACCTTGGCCAGGGCAACAACAGCGTGGACTTCCCGACGCGCACCAGTGTCGGCGCCGACTATCAGCTGACGAATGCCACGACGCTGTCGGCCACGCACGAATGGACGCAGGGAGCGCTGCAGAACAGCGAAACATCCCGCTTCGGCGTCAAGACCCAGCCGTGGAACGGCGCCCGGCTTTCGACCAGCTACGAGCAGCAGCTGGGCGAGAGCGGTCCGCGCAGCTTTGCCAATATCGGCCTGCAGCAGCAGTGGCAGGCCACGGACACGATCAGCCTGCAGGCCGGCTTCGATCGCACGAAGACACTGCGCCATCCGGGTGCGAGCTCGCTGAACCCGAACACGCCGCTGGCCTCGGGCACGACCGGCACCGGCACGGACAATGACTTCACGGCCTACTCGCTGGGCCTGACCTACAATCCGGAAGGCTGGGTCTGGAACAACCGCGCCGAATATCGCACCGCGGCCACGGAGCGGAAGTGGAACATCAGCACCGGCATCCAGGGCGAACTGCGCGAGTGGATGATGACGGCCTTCAACCTGCAGTGGAATGCCAGCAAACTGACCAGCGGCGAAATCACTGACCAGGGCGCTGGTTCGCTGGCGCTGGCCTGGCGGCCGGACTACGACGGCCTGATGCTGCTGGACCGCTTCGAGCTGGCCTATGACAGGCAACTGAGCGCTGCCAGCAGCCTGACCAGCTGGCGTTATATCAACAACCTGGCCGGCAACTGGCAGCCTTCCCCGGCCTTCCAGCTGGGCTTCAACTATGGCGCCAAGTGGGCGCGCGAACAGATCGACGGCAGCGCCTACTCCGGCTTCACCGATCTGATCGGCCTTCAGGCCACCTACGACCTCACCGAGACCTGGGATGTAACGCTGCAGGGCGGCATGCTGCATACCTGGCATGGAGGCCAGTTCACACCGAGCGCCGGGCTGGCCATCGGCCATCGCCTGACAGACAACCTGTGGGTCAGCCTCGGCTACAACTTCGTCGGCTTCTACGACAAGGACTTCGCCGGCGCCGAATACACCCGCCAGGGTCCGTTCCTGCGCGCCCGCTTCAAGTTCGATCAGTCGGATCTGAAGGGCATGCTCGAAGCCATCCAGTAAGGCGATAGCGGGCCGGAGACGAATCCGGCAGCATGCGCGCCCGATGAACAAGCCTTCCCAGCAAGCTGAAACACCCCTGGGT
>CAZDLB010000111.1:0-5152 GCA_964505995.1 uncultured Zetaproteobacteria bacterium | reverse complement strand
TCAATCCAGGCGGGTGCGCTCTTCCTGCTCCTGAGCGGTCTTGCACTCGATGCACAGCGTCGTCACCGGACGCGCCTGCAGGCGCTTGATGCTGATGTCGCCGCCGCAGGATTCGCAGATACCGAATTCGCCGGCCTTGATGCGTTCCAGCGCCTGATTGATCTTCTTGATCAGCCGCCGCTCGCGATCCTTGATGCGCAGATCGAAATTCAGATCGGTTTCGGCACTGGCCTGGTCGGTCGGATCGGGGAAGGCAACCTGTTCCTGCTCATGCATCTCGTGCACGGTATCGGACTGCCCTTCCTCGAGCTCGGCCTTCCACTCGGTCAACTGTTTCTCGAAATCGGCCAGCTGTTTCTTGGTCAATGCCATATCCATCCTCCAGAGAGCGGAAAACACCCGATCGGTTTCCCGAAAAGGCGGCGTACCTTAGCGGTTTGCTCAAACGGTGTAAATCTGCAGGCCGTCAGCCGTCCCCGGCCAGCAGCGAAGCCAGACAATCGTACCAGTCCTCCGCCAGGCCCGGCAATGCCTCCGCAGCGCCGAAATCGGCCATGCTGACCACCCCGGAATCCAGCCCGCACGGGCGTATGGCCTCGAAAAAGCACGTCTGGACATTCACATTCAGCGCCATGCCATGATAGGCGACGCCGCGACGGATGCGCACGCCAAGCGCTGCAATCTTGCCAGCCCGGGTCCACACCCCGGGATAGCCGCAGCGCCGAAATGCCTCGATGTCACGGCTATGCAGCAGATCGATGCAGGACTGCTCGAGAAGCGCTACATAGTCGCGAGCGCCAAGGCCGCGTGCCTTCAGGTTCAGCACCGGGTAAAGCATCAGCTGCCCCGGCCCGTGGAACGTCGTTTCGCCGCCGCGGTCGGTGACGACAAAGTCCGCCGGCAGCGCATCCCTCAGGCGATTATCCACGCCCCGCCGCCCGGTCGTGTACACCGGCTCGTGTTCACAGCTCCAGATCATCTCGCGATGGACCCCGTCGGCCACGGCCACGGCCCTCGCCCGCAGCTGCTCCCAGACGGGCCGATAGGGCCTGCGCCCCAGCCACTCGAATCGGGGAGCAGGCATGAACTGAGCAGCCTGGCGACGGGCCGGGCTCGCCGACCCGGCAAGGATGCCGCAGTCCGAAGCGCGGCGCGCTTTCATCCTGCTTCTCCCTCTTCGGGACGGGTTTCGCCGGCAAGGGCCGCATAGACCTGGCGCACGCCCTCGGGCTGGCAGACCAGCAGGATATCGCATCCCGCCGCTTCCGCCCGGCGTGCGGCCTGCACGACATCCTCGCCGACGCCGCGCATGCAAAGATCATCGCTCCAGACCGTTCCGCGGAAACCGAAGCGTCGCCGGAGCACTTTCCCGATCCAGAATCCGGAGAGCGTCGCGACCTCCGGCGCCACGGCATCGTAGATCACGTGCGCCGTCATCAGATGTTCCAGACCCTCCCCGATCAGCCTTGCGAACGGCTCGGCTTCCGCCAACAGGACTTCCAGGGGCGCGTCGACATGCGGCACATCCACATGCGAATCGGCGTCGGCTCGCCCATGGCCGGGAAAATGCTTGCCGACGGCCGCTATGCCGGCGTCCTTCAGCCCGCGCATGCACGCCAGGCCGAGCCAGGCGACGACATCCGGGTCATGACTGTAGGCCCGCTCCCCGATGATGGCATGGCCCTGGGGATGGAACACATCCAGCACCGGCGCGCAGTTGTGCGTCAGGCCCAGCTCCCGCAGGGCCTCGCCGGCCTCGAGGCTGTCGCGATAGACCTCCCGGGCCGCGGTTTCGGGATCGTGGACATGGATGCGGCCGTACTCGGCGCGCTCGCCTCTGGCGTTGAACGGCGCCCAGGGCAGGCGATGCACTCGGCCGCCCTCCTCGTCGATCGCAGCCCAACAGTCCAGGCCGGCCAGATCCCGCACCTCGGCCAGCAGTTCGCGGACCTGCCCGGGCGATTGCAGATTGCGGGCAAACAGGATCACGCCACGCGGCGGCATCGCCGCCAGCCAGCGGCGCTCATCCTCGTTCAGGCGCTCGCCCTGAAGGCCAATGACCAGTCTTTCATGCATGGGGCAACGATATCAGCGCGGCTGCATGCGCACGTCAAGCCGGTCGCGCAGGCCATCTCCGATCAGGTTCACGGCCATGACCAGACAGAACAGCATCAGGCCCGGCCAGATCACCAGCATCGGGGATACCAGCATCAGGCGCGTGCCCTCGCGGATCATCGTGCCCAGCGAGGCAGCGGGCGGCTGCACGCCGATGCCGAGAAAAGACAGGCCCGCCTCGCCGATCATCACGGCGGCCAGTCCGAAACTGGCCTCGACGAGCAGCGGGGCGGCGATATTGGGCAGCAGATGCCGCAGCGCGATATACGCCACGCCGCTGCCGCTGCCGATGGATGCCTCGACAAACGGCGCATGCCGGAAGGACAGTACCTGCACGCGGGTCAGACGCGCAAAACCGACCCAGCCCACCGCGACCAGCGCGATGATCAGATTGTCCACGCCGGGGCCGAGCATCGCGGCCAGCGCGATGGCCAGAAGAATGCCGGGAAAGGACAGCACGATATCGGCCAGGCGCATCAGCAGCGCATCGAGCCAGCCGCCCGCCCAGCCGGCCACCGCGCCGATACCCATGCCGAGCAGCCCGCCCGAGGCAATCACGGCCAGCCCGACTCCGAGCGACAGCCGCAGCCCTTCGGCCAGCCGCGCCAGCACATCGCGTCCCAGCGCATCGCACCCCAGTGGATGCGCAAGACTGGCTGCGGCGAGCACATGATCCAGATCCACGGCATGGCCATCCGCGCCGAGCATCCACGCCGCGGCGATCACCAGCGCCGGCAGCGCCAGGCAGACGAGGATGAGCCGTTTCGCCGAACTAGCCATGACGCTGTCTCGGATCGAGCAGCAGGCCAAGCACATCGGCCAGCAGATTGGCCAGCACATAGAAGGCCGCGATCAGCAGCACGCAGCCCTGCACCAGCGGATAGTCCCGCCCCTGGATCGCCTCGATGGTCAGCAGGCCAAGTCCCGGCCAGTCGAACACCGTTTCCGTGATGACCGCGCCGCCGAGTACCGCCCCCATCTGCAGCGCAAACATCGTCACAACCGGAATCGCGGCCATGCGGGCCGCATGTCGCCACCAGATGCGACGCTCCGGAATGCCAAAGGCGCGCGCCGTGCGCACCGCATCGCCACTGACAGCCTCCAGCCACGAAGAGCGGGCCATGCGGGAAAGCACGGCCGCCAGCGCCGTGCCCAGCGTGATCGCCGGCAGGACGATGGCGCCGGGCTGATCCATGCCGGAAACCGGCAGCCAACCCAGACCGACGGCAAAGATCAGCATCAGCACCGGCCCAAGCCAGAAGTTCGGGATCGATACGCCGAGCAGGGAGAAGCTCATTGCGGCCACGTCCTGAGACCGGCCGGCATGACGCGCGGCCCAGTAGCCCAGCGGCAAGGCGATGACCACGGCCAGCATCAGGCTGGCTGCGGCCAGCCGGACCGTCGCCGGCGCGCGCGCCAGAATGCGCTCGAGAACCGGCTCGTGATTGACGAGGCTGTGGCCCCAGTCACCGTGAAACAGGCCGCTCAGATAATCGATATACTGAACGGCGATGGGCTCATCCAGACGCAGCGCATGGCGCAGGGCCTCGCGATCGGTGGCCAGCGCCGTTTCGCCGAGCAACGCATCCACCGGATCGCCGGGAACCATGTGCAACAGGAAGAAGACCAGGGTGGCCACGCCGAGCAGCGTCGGCACGGCCTGCAGCAGGCGGATCAGCAGCAAACGGGCAATCACCCGGCCAGACTAGCTGCTGCCTCCGAGTTTGAACAATGCCGGCGTGCGCCGGGAATCAGACGGACAGCGCCGACATCTGCGCATCCGCCCAGGCCATCGCCTCGACCTGCACGCGCGTCAGATCGGTCACCTTGACCCGGGGATGCTTCATGCACCAGGCGTTCACGGCATCCCAGTCGCCGGCATCCAGTGCATGCACCAGCTGCAGCTTGTGCGCCATCGGCGCCTGATCGTCGAGCAGCGCAAAACGCACGTTCGCCGGCAGCGACAGATCCTCCAGCGCCTGTTCCATCGGCTGATCCAGCAGTGCATCGAGCACCGAGAACATGCCGAGCAGGAAGTCGTCGCCTGTTTCATGCTCACCCAGAAGGCCGGCCACCGATTCGAGAAAATGCGCCCGGTACAGCGCCGTTTTCACAAGCTCCGTCGGCTTGCCATCCGAGAGCGATGTCAGCGCCAGCAGCGACAGCCAGCGGCGCAGCCTGTTCAGGCCCAGCAGGCTCATCGCCTGCTCGATCGAGGCCACCTCCTGGCGCAGGCCGAAGGCGGCGGAATTGATATATTTCAGCAGGCGATAGGAAAGCCCGACATCCTGCTTGACGACATCGTGCAGCTCGTCGAGCGCCTCGGCGGTCAGCACCTGCTGCAAAGCGCGCAGGATCGCCAGCTTCGACTCCGGCAGCTTGCGTCCCTCGACCACATCCGGCTTGCAGAAGAAGTTGCCCTGGAACAGATCAAAGTTCAGGGACTTGCATTGCTCGTACTGCTCATAGGTCTCGACCTTCTCCGCCAGCAACCGCACCTTGTGCCGGCGCAGCGCGCGCACCTCCTGCGTCAGATTTTCGACACCCTGGATGTCGAGCTTGACGATATCGGCATGCTCGAGGAAGGGCTCGACGTCGCTGGCGCGGACAATGTCATCGAGCAGCACCGTATAGCCCTGCTGCTTGAGCCTCTGCAGGGCTGCCGCCGTTTCCGGGGTCGCCGGCACCGATTCCAGCACCTCGATGGCCACGCGATCGGTCGGCAATGCCTCGCTCAGCTCTTCTTCGGACAGCAGAAACTCCCGATCCGCATTGACATAGGCCATATGCGTGCCGGCGACCCTGTCGAGGCCGATATCCATCAGCGCCGAAATGATGACATTCGCCGTCTGCTGCGCCGCCCCCTGATCCGGGCCCGGTTCCCCGTGCGGCCTGAACAGAAGCTCATAGGCACACACCCTGTAATCGCGGTCAAAAACCGGCTGACGTCCGACCAGTACCTGCTGCATGGCAAACTCCCTTGCGTGAGATGCCGATGACCCAGCATGGATCATGCCAACCCTGGCCGCGGCAGGCT
>CAZDLB010000110.1:2630-5175 GCA_964505995.1 uncultured Zetaproteobacteria bacterium | reverse complement strand
GCGAGATCTGCGAAAGCGGCGGCAGCGCCTTCTGCCGCTGCGGCGCATCGAAGATGAAGCCGTATTGCGACGGCACGCATCGGGACATCGGCTTTGAGGACGAAACAGAATGAAAATGCCCCGCACGGCGAACCGTGCGGGGCATCATCGATTCAGAAGCGCTTGCGCGTTCAGGCTTCGAAGACGTTCCGAGCCTGCGGGCCCTTCTGACCCTGCTCGATCTCGAACTCGACGCGCTGGCCTTCGGCCAGGCTCTTGAAGCCATGACCCTGGATGGCGGAGAAATGCACGAACACATCGTCACCACCGTCATCCTGGGCGATGAAGCCAAAGCCCTTTTCATCGTTAAACCATTTTACTGATCCTGTTGCCATTTGATTGTTACCTCAATCTATTTTTTATTGTGCATCCATATTTGAGACTTGTTGGGAGATACGGAAATTAGACTTTCGGAACAACCAAACGAAACCTTCAATCATGTCTTGCGCGGCCCACTATAGGGCCCGCAACCGATAAAGCCAGCAAAATCTTTCACGACGGAACAAGCGCGTCTTTACGGTGAACGAACGTTCGCCTATGCTTCCGGCATGGCGAGCAACATCGATCATGAACACCTGGCGCGGCTGCAGGACTTCTATGCCGAACACAAGGTCATCCCCTCCTATGCCCGCATCGCCGAACTCTGCGGCATGCGCTCGAAGGCGGCGGCCGCCAAGCTGATCGGGCGGCTGAAGCGCGACGGCTTCCTGCAGGCCGTGCCCGGCAGGCGTCTGGCGCCGACATCGCGCTTCTTCGCCCGTCCGCGCGTCGGCTCCGCGCCGGCGGGCTTTCCGAGCCCGGCCGAGGAGCTGCTCGAGGATGCGCTCACCATCGACGATTACCTCGTCGACCACCCCTCCGAGACCGTGCTCGTCGAGGTGCAGGGCGACTCGATGACCGGCGCCGGCATCCAGCCCGGCGATTATGTCATCGTGCGCAAATGCAGCCGCGCCGATGTCGGACAGATCATCGTCGCCATCCTCGACGGCGAATTCACGATCAAGTATCTCGACCGGGACGAGCACGGCTGGCTGCTGCGTCCGGCCAATCCGCACTATCCGCCGCTGCGGCCGGAGCGGGAGCTGACGATCTTCGGCATCGTCACCGGCCAGTTCCGCAAGTATCCGGCCTAGGCCATGATCATCAGCAACTGGCCGGCGGCCATCGCGCATATCGACGCCGACTGCTTCTATGCCTCCTGCGAGCGGCTGCGGCGGCCGGATCTGGCCGGTCGGCCGATCTGCGTGCTCTCCAGCCAGGACGCCTGCATCGTCGCCAAGACCTACGACGCCAAGGCCGCCGGCATCACCACCGGCATGCCCGCCTGGGAGGCGAAGAAGCGCATGCCCGAGGCCGTGTTCCTGCCGGCCGATTTCCGCTTCTATGGCCTGATCTCGGGCAAGGTGTTCGCCGTGCTGCGCCGCTATTCGCCGCAGATCGAGACCTATTCCATCGACGAGGGATTCGCCGACCTGAACGGCCTGCGCGGCTACTGGCGCATGGGCTACGGCGAGATCGGCGATGCGATGCGCCGCAGCATCCGCGAGGAGATCGGCGTCACCGTTTCCGTCGGCGTGTCGGTGACGCGCACGCTGGCCAAGATGGCCTCGGAGGCCAACAAGCCGGACGGCCTGTCCGTCGTGCCCGGCCGCCATATCGCCGAATTCCTCGCCGGCCAGCGTGCCTGCGACATCCCCGGCATCGGCAGCCGGCGCGCCGCGCTGCTGGCCAAGTTCAACATCGCCACGGCGCTCGAGTTCGCCCGCGCCCCCGAATCCCTGATCCGCAGGCTGCTCGGCCGCGCCGGGCTGGATCTGTGGCGGGAGCTGAACGGCATCAGCCTGTTCGGCGTCCAGACCGACCCGCCGCTGCCGAAGAGCATGGCACGCACGGCCAGCCTCGGCGTAAAAACCACCGATGTGCGCCTGCTGCGCGCACACCTGTCGCATCACTGCTTCCGCCTGGCGATGGACCTCGTCGCCCGGCAACTGGTCGCCGGGCGGCTGACGGTGGTGCTGCGGCTGGGCAACTTCGAGCGCATCGGCCATACGATCCGCCTGCCGGCCCCGACCCTGAATCTGCAACGCATCCAGCAGACCGCGCGCGCGGCGCTGCAACGGCTGCTGCGGCCGGGCATGGAGTTCAGCGGCTGCGGCATCGTCGCCGGCGATCTCGAGCCGGCTGGCCGGAACCAGCTGTCGCTGTTCACATCCGGACACGACGAGGAACGGGCGCTGCCGCTGTGGCAGGCGATGCAGCAGGCGCGCAGCCGCTACGGACGTGATATCATCCGCCCCGCCGTCACGCTGGCGCGGCCCGCGCGGCCAAAACCCGACGGACGGCGCTTCGGCTATCCGCTGATCGTCTGCAGGTAATGCAGCACCGCAGAAAACCCTCTTGCGCAGGCGCATTCGCCTTGTCGCAAGAAGGCAACCGCGCAAGCCTTTCCCGCTTGCGGAGGCGCCCAGGCAGGGCCGGCGAAACGGATGGAGCGCAAAATTCGTGT
>CAZDLB010000110.1:0-2530 GCA_964505995.1 uncultured Zetaproteobacteria bacterium | reverse complement strand
TCCGAACAGGTGGATGCGAATTCACCTGGAATGACTATCCTTAGGCTTCCAACGGAGGTTCTCATGCCGATCTACGAATACCGCTGTGAAAGCTGCAACAACGAATTTGAAACGCTGGTCATGCGCGCAGACGAGGCCGTGCGCTGTCCGTCCTGCGGCGGCGAGAGGCTTTCGAAGCTGCTTTCCGCCCATGCCGTCGGCCACGGCGCTCCCGATACCGCCTGCGGCGCCTCCCCCTGCGCGCCGGCCCCGATGTGCGGTGGCGGCGCCTGCCCGGCCTGCGAATAACATGAGCCGCCCCAGGCGCCAGACCCTGTTCGAGCAGCTCGGCGGCCTGCCGGTCATCGAGCGCGTCCACAAGCGTTTCTACGACAAGGTCTATGCCCACCCCTGGCTGGGGCAGTTCTTCGCCGGCCACAGCCAGCAGGCGATTGAGCTGCGCCAGACCCAGTTCATGGCCGAGAAGTTCGGCGGCCCCGACCCCTATCCCGGCATGGCGCTGGAGCTGGCCCACCGGCGCATGTATATCCCCGAAAGGCTGCTGGAGCTGCGCCAGCAGCTGCTGCGCGAGGCGCTGGAGGAGGAGGGCGTTGCCGCCGAACTGATTGAGCGCTGGCTCAGGATCGACCACGCCTTCTGGAAAGATATCCGCAACGACTCCCTGGAGAAGTTTCAGGCCATCGATCTGAAGTACGAGCGTCCGATGATCATTCCCGATCCGCAGACCGGGAAGCCCTGATGCAATATCAAAACCTCGGCCACAGCGATCTCAAGGTCAGCCGCATCGCGCTGGGCACGATGACCTGGGGCGAGCAGAACACCCAGGCCGATGCCTTCCGGCAGATGGACTACGCGCTGGATCGCGGCATCAATCTCTTCGACACCGCCGAGCTCTATGCGATCCCGCCGCGCGCGGAAACGTACGGCGCGACCGAGTCCATCATCGGCGAATGGCTGCGGCAGCGCGGCCAGCGCGACCGCATCGTGCTGGCCAGCAAGGTCTGCGGACCGACCGGCTGGTGCCCGCATATCCGCGAAGGCAAGGCCCGGCTGGATGCGAAGAACATCATCGCCGCCTGCGAGGGCTCGCTGAAACGCCTGAAGACGGACTATCTCGATCTGTATCAGACCCACTGGCCGGATCGCAACACGAACTTCTTCGGCCGCCTCGGCTATGCCCACGACCCCGACGAGCAGGCCACGCCGATCGAGGAAACGCTGGAGGCGCTGGACCGGCTGGTCCAGGCCGGCAAGGTGCGCTACGTCGGCATCTCCAACGAAACGCCGTGGGGCGTGATGCAGTATCTGAATGCGGCCGCATCGAAAGGACTGCCGCGCATCGTTTCCATCCAGAATCCGTACAACCTGCTGAACCGTTCCTTCGAGATCGGCCTGGCCGAGATGGCCTGCCGCGAACAGGTGCCGCTGCTGGCCTATTCGCCGCTGGCCTTCGGCATGCTCACCGGCAAGTATTTGAACGGGGCGCGCCCCGAGGGCGCCAGGCTGACGCTGTTTTCCGATCGCTATTCCCGCTACTCCGGCGACATCCCCGAGGCCCTGGCCGCCGACTACGTGCGGCTGGCCCGGGAGCATGGCCTGAAGCCCGCCCAGATGGCCATCGCCTTCACCCTGAAGCAGCCCTTCCTCGGAAGCTGCATCATCGGCGCAACCACGATGGCCCAGCTGGAGGAGAACATCGCCGCGGCGGACCTCGAACTGGATCAGGCCGTCATCGCGGGCATCGAGGCCATCCATCGCCGCTGCCCGAACCCCTGTCCGTGAAAGAAAGCATGGCGAGCGCCGACCGAGAGGGCATAATGCCGCGCATGTCTGCTCTGCCCCGATTCCTGACCGCCGTGCTGCTTCTCGCACTGCTTTCGGGCTGCGCGACACCGCAGAATCATTACGATCCGCTCGAGCCGATGAACCGCGTCACCGACAGCTTCAACGATCACCTGGACCGGGTCACGCTCAAGCCGCTCGCGATCGCCTACCGCGATCTGACGCCGAAGCCGCTGCAGACGGGCGTGTCGAACTTCTTCGACAACGCCACCTACATGAACACCGTGCTCAACGATTTCCTGCAGGGCAAGGGCGGCCAGGGCTTCCGGGATTTCGGCCGCTTCCTCGTCAACACCACGCTCGGCATCGGCGGCCTGTTCGACGTGGCCACATCGATGGGCCTGGAGAAGCACGAGGAGGATCTCGGCCAGACATTGGCTGTCTGGGGCGTTCCGCAGGGCGCGTATATCGTCTATCCGTTCCTGGGGCCGAACTCGCTGCGCAAGACCCCGGACTTCATCACATCAACGGCGACCGATCCGCTGTTCTGGGCCTCGTTCACGATCGCGCCGCAGGCGGCGATTGCGATTGCGGCCGTCAAATACATCGACAAGCGCAAGCGGCTGCTGCAGGCCTCCAGCATGCGCGACGAGCTGGCGCTGGATCCGTACATCTTCACGCGCGAGGCCTGGCTGCAGCAGCGCGAGTATCTGGTCTATGACGGCCACCCGCCGAAGAAAGAGTCCAC
>CAZDLB010000109.1:0-5295 GCA_964505995.1 uncultured Zetaproteobacteria bacterium | reverse complement strand
ATGGGAAGGCAGGCATGGCCGAGGACGACGGCAAGCCAGGAGACCGGCCCGATGCACAACGGATATGTGTCTCGGGGTGAGATGCGGCCGGTTGCGGAAGCGCCTGTCCCTGTGCCGGAACGGTTCCTTCCCCGCCGATCACAACAGCTCCATTCACATACGCCAATCAATATGAACGCACGGCGGGTGCGAAGGAGAAACAAATCATGAAAAAACAAATCAGACTGGGCCTGCTGGCCCTGAGCTTGGGCTTATCCGTGGCGGCGCAGGCTCAGACGGATGTGGGTGACATTGTGGTCACGGCGGGTCGCGCCGAAACGACTGCGGCAGAAACGGTCAGGACCGTGACCGTGATCGATCGCGAAACTATTGAACGCAGTCAGGCGGACAATGTCATCGACCTGCTCAGGCAGGCGCCGAATATACGCATCAGCGATACGACCGGTGTCGGCGCCAAGGCCCAGGTCGATCTGGGCGGCTTCGGCGAAACGGCGGCCGCCAACAGTGTGGTGCTGATCGACGGGCGCAGGGTCAATGCCCCGGATCTTTCGGGCACGGACTGGACCCAGATTCCGGTGGATCAGATTGAGCGCATTGAGATTGTGCATGGCGGTGGTTCGGTGCTGTTCGGACAGGGGGCCGTCGGCGGCGTGATCAATATCGTTACGCGCATTCCTGAATCGGGCGGCGTGGCGCGGCTTGAGGGCGGCAGCTTCGGGGCCCGGCAGGCATCGCTGCGCATCGGTTCGGCAGGCGAGCGCACGCGCGTGGAACTCAATGCCACAGGAGCGACTACCGACGGCTATCGCCAGAACAGCTTCATGGATCGCTTCGACGGCGGTGCCCGTGCGGAAGCGGATCTGAGCGACAGCGTGATGGCCTACGTCAAGGGAAACTGGCACCGTGACCGGGTGGGACTGCCGGGGTCGCTGACGGCAGCACAGATGGCGGCGGATCGCAGACAGAGCACCAGCCCGCAGGATTTTGCCAAGACCGATGACGGTTTTCTGGATGCGGGCCTGCTTTGGCAGGCATCCGACTCCCTGGACCTGGAACTGGCCGCCGGTCAGCGTCACCGCAAGGTGCATAGCGAATTCGTCGGCTTCAATTCGATCTCGGATTTTTCCCTGATTGACCGTTCAATCCGGCCGAAGGCGACTTTTACGCTACCGAATTCGATCGGGGGGCGCCTGGTGGCAGGGGCTGACCTGGACCGAGGCCAGGGCAGCACGGCCTTTGGCGGAGCCTTTCCGTTGCCGACCACGAGCTTTGTGCGGCAGCGTCGCGGCTATTACGGCCTGTTGACGGTTGGTCCGGGGAAATGGACGGCCGAGGCCGGGCTGCGCCATGAATCGCTGAGCGATCATTTCATGCAGACGACGGCCCAGGATATCCGTCAGAACAAGAGCGTCTGGGAGGCGGGCGGCCAGTATCAGGTGATCGAGGGGCTGCGCCTGCGGGCCAATATCGCCACGTCGGTGCGCTTTCCGCTGCTCGATGAGCGCTTCAGCTATTTCACAGGCCTGGTCGATACCGGTCTGCAGGCGCAGACGGGGCGGCATCTGAGCCTTGGGGCGCAGGCTAGTCTGGGAGGCGTGAAGCTCGATCTGTCATGGACCAGGGCCGATCTCGATCACGAGATCTATTACGATCCCATGCTGTTTGCCAATGCCAACTACACGGACCCGACCCGCCACGAGAGCTGGATGTTGCAGGCCGACTGGCAGGCAAGCAAGATGCTGCGCGTGCGGGCCGATATTACGCTCAGTAAGGCCGATTTCCGGGGCGGCAGCTATGCCGGCAACAGGATTCCGGCCGTGCCGTCGCAGATGTTCGGCCTGCGTGTGGATGCAAGCCCCGTGCGGCATCTGAATCTGGGGCTGGGAGCAAGATATACCGGCGCCTCCTTCCTGATCAGCGATCAGGCCAATGCCCAGAGCAAGTTGCCCGGCTATCTGCTGGTGGATGCCGAAGCGAGCTGGCAGTGGCATGATGTCGAGATGTTCGCTCGCGTTGATAACCTGCTCAATCGCAAGTACAGCTCCTATGGCGTGTATTCGTCATTTACCGGCGCGCACTTCTACCCGGCGGCAGGCATCAGCCTGAACGGCGGGGTGCAGTATCGCTTCTAGGCTCATCAGGCTGGGGCCGTGGCTGGCGGCAAGCGTCGCCATCCACGGCCTGATCCTGTTCTCCTGGCAGGCCGTGCCGCCGGGGCGGGAGCCGGCGAGCGCCGATGCGGCGAAGGTGGTGCTGGAGCT
Organism: uncultured Zetaproteobacteria bacterium; assembly: GCA_964505995.1. Lineage (GTDB taxonomy): Bacteria > Pseudomonadota > Zetaproteobacteria > Mariprofundales > Mariprofundaceae > JAJRVH01. Next base: position 3,034 of record CAZDLB010000109.1, on the reverse strand, counting down.
TCTTGCCGATGCCGGCAGCCATGAAATGGCCAGACCCGGGCATCAATCCGCTCCTGTCGTCGCCAGAGCGAAGCAGGCTGTGCATCCAGCCGGGAAATCGATGGCCCAGCCGCCGCAACAGCCTGTCCCCCGGACAGTGGCAACAGCTGCGGCCCTGGCGCAAGCCCGTCAGGCCGTTTCCGGGGCAACAGAACCCGGGGATCGGGTGCTGATCCGGGATCATCTCGAGGCCTTCAAGTATTATCCGGCCAGTGCCCGAAGGCGCGGCATCGAAGGCTCCGTCGAGGTTCGTTTTGCACTGGCCAACGGCGGCCGGGCCGCCGATATCGAGCTGGTGCGCGGCTCCGGCCATGCCATTCTTGACCGGGCGGCCCTGCAGACCGTCCATCGCGCCGAACCGTTTCCGCTGCAGCGCGGTTCCTACCGCTTCCGACTGGTGTTCCGCCGCTCATGAGGGGGCTATTGCTTGTGCTGTTGCTGCTGGCGGCGGGGCAGGCCGTTGCCGCCGAGCGTATCCTGGCACTGACGCCGCATATCTGCGAAATCCTGTTTGCCGTCGGAGCCGGCGACGAGGTCGTTGGTGCCGGAGAATACTGCAACGAGCCACAGGCTGCCGCGGACCTGCCGCGCGTGGCGAACTTCTCCCAGGTCTATACCGAGGCGGCCCTGCGCCTGAAGCCGACTCTGGCTCTGGCGCTCGACGAGGCCCTGCCCGGCCTGGATGTGCTGCGCCGAGCCGGGGTGCGCACGGCCGCTTCCGACCCGCAGTCGGTGGCCGAGGTGCTGGCTGACATCCGCCGGCTGGGTGAACTGGCCGGCCATGGCCGCCAGGCCGATGAGCTGGCTGCATCGCTGGCGCACCAGCTGGAGGCGATGAAGGCCGAGAAATCGCCGGAGCTGTCGGTCTATTACGAGCTGTGGGATCAGCCCCTGCTGGCTGTCGGTGGCACAGGCTTTCTGCAGGACGTATTGCGGTTGAGCGGTGTGAAGAATGTCTTTGCCGGCGTGCCCCGGGAGTCCGTGCGGGTCAGCCGCGAAAGCGTGATCCGGGCGCATCCCGATCTGATCATCGTCAGCGGCAACGATGAGAGTGTGGCAAGGCGGCGAGTCTTCTGGGCCCATTGGCTGCCGCAGGCGAGCGTCATGCCGGTGGATGCGGACCTGATGAGCCGCCCCGGCCCCCGTATCGTTCGGGCTGTGGCGTCATTGCGTCGGCAGGTGCGCGGTCTGGAGGCGAGATAATGCGTCGCTGGCTTATCTGGGGCGGCGCGGCACTGCTGTTGCCGGCACTGTTTCTGCTTACGCTGGGGGCCGGCGAGCAATGGATCAATCCTCTGGCCGCACACGATGACATGAGCCGCACGATATTATGGGAATTGCGACTGCCGCGATTGCTGACGGCGTTTGCCGTCGGGGGGCTTCTGGCGCTGGCCGGGGCGTGGTTTCAGGTGCTGCTCGGCAATCCGCTGGCCGAGCCCTATGTGCTGGGCGTGGCGGGCTCGGCCTCGGCAGGGGCCGTGGCGAGCCTGATGCTCTGGCCGGACTCGGCCGTCGCGATGAGCGCAGGCGCCTTTGCCGGGGCATGGCTCGGCATCGGACTGGTGATGCGCTTTGCCGCCCTCGGGCCAGCGCGCATGCTGCTGGCCGGCGTCGTGCTCGCGGCCTTCTGGTCGGCGCTGCTGGCGCTGCTTCTGGCGCTGCTGCCGGAACAGGGGCTGTATCGCGCCTTTTCCTGGATGATGGGCGATCTGAGTCATTCGGATGTGCCGGTGCCGCTGCTTCTGGGACTGTGGGCGCTGGCGCTGATGAGCGGGGTTCTGCTGTCGCGATCGCTGGACTGCCTGCTGCTCGGCGAGCGCCATGCCGAGGCGCTGGGTGTGGATGTCGCGGTTCTCCGAAGGCGGCTGCTGTGGCTGGCCAGCGCGGTGACGGCGGTCGCGGTGACGGCGGCCGGCACGATCGGCTTTGTCGGTCTGGTGGTGCCGCATCTGATGCGGCTTGTCTTCGGTTCGCTTCACCGGGCAGTTCTGCCGGCCGCGGGGATCGGCGGCGGCCTGCTGTTGATACTGGCCGACACCGCCGCTCGCACGGTCATTGCGCCGGCCGAGCTGCCGGTGGGGGTGCTGACCGCGATCATCGGCGTGCCGCTGTTTCTCTACCTGCTGCAAAGGCGCGCCGGATGAGCCGGGTCCTGGAGATTCGAGACCTGTCCCTTGAACGTGCAGGCAGGATGCTTTTCAGCGATCTGACGCTGGACCTGGAGGCGGGCGAGATCTGCGTCGTGCTTGGCCCGAACGGCGCCGGCAAGTCCAGCCTGCTGCTGGCCGCGGCCGGCATGCTGGCATGCGATGGCGAGGTTTCGATCTGCGGACGTGGGATCGAAACGTATTCGCGACGGGAGCTGGCCGGCAGGCTGGCCTGGGCCGGGGCATTGCCGGCCACCGATTTCGGTCTGACCGTGCGCCAGCGCCTGGAACTGGCCGCCCAAGGGGCGGATGTTTCGCAGGCCGTCGCGACGATGGAGGTCGAGAAGTTGCTGGATCGGCCTCTGGGCCGGCTGTCCAGCGGCGAGCTGCAGCGCACGGAGCTGGCCGCCCTGGCACTGCGCGACGTGCCGCTGTGGCTGGTGGATGAGCCGAGCGCGCATCTGGATCTGAAGCATCAGGTGCAGGCATTGGCGATGCTGCGGCGGGCGGCGCGGGCCGGACGCGGCATGCTCGTCGTGCTGCACGACATCCAGCAGGCGAGGATGCTTGCCGACCGGGTCGTGCTGCTGGACGGGCGCGGTGGCATCGAGTGCGGCCCGGCGGATCTGTTGCAGCGCGAGCGGCTGGGGCGCATCTTCGGCACCGAGCTTGTCGCGCAGGATGATGTATGGTTGCCCGACTATCGAGCGGCGGAAGGAGGTGGCGATGAAGCCAAGGGATAGACGCCGGGGCATCGTGCTCGTGCATACCGGCGAGGGCAAGGGCAAGTCCTCGAGCGCTTTCGGCGTGGCCTTTCGCGCCGCCGGCTGGGGCATGAAGGTCTGCGT
>CAZDLB010000108.1:1568-5436 GCA_964505995.1 uncultured Zetaproteobacteria bacterium | reverse complement strand
CCCTGGAACTGGCCGAAGGAGGAGCAGGAGGATATCTCGCGATATAGCTTCTGGCTCGGCAGCCAGACCTCAAGATCGTAGGTCTTCTGCGCCGAAAACCCGAGATCCCCGGCGCAGAGTTCAACCACGCGATAGGGAAGCTGAAGCGCCTGCAGCACGGCCTCGGCATGCGAAGTCAGCTCCTCGAGATCGCTCAGCGCCCGCTCCGGCGTGGTCAGATGCACGAGCTCAACCTTGTCGAACTGGTGCTGGCGGATCATGCCGCGAACATCGCGACCGGCCGAACCGGCCTCGCGGCGAAAGCATGGCGTGTAGGCACAGTGACGGATCGGCAGGCGCGACTCATCCAGCACCTGGTCCTGATACAGGTTCGTGACCGGCACCTCCGCTGTCGGCACGAGATAGGCGTCCTCGCCCTCCAGCTTGTACAAATCCTCGGCGAACTTCGGCAGCTGCCCCGTGCCGGTCATCGTCCTGCGGTTGACGATCGCCGGAACCCAGACCTCGTCGTAACCATGGCGATCGGCATGCAGATCGAGCATGAACTGCATCAGCGCCCGCTCCAGACGCGCAGCCGCGCCCCTCAGCACCGTGAAGCGGCTGCCGGCCAGCGTCGCCCCGGCCTCGAAATCGAGGATGCCCAGCTCCGCACCGATCTCCCAGTGGGGCGGCACATCGTCCTGACGGGGATCGCCCCACCGCCGCAGCTCGACGTTATCCTCCTCGCTCGCGCCATCCGGGACGGATTCATGCACGGGGTTCGGGATCTCCAGCAGCGCGGCCTCGAACTCGGCCTCGGCCTCGCGCGCCCGCGCTTCCAGCTCCTTGACCCTGCGCGAGACCTCGCCCATCGCAGCCATCTCCGCGGAGGCATCCTCGCCCCGGGCCTTCTTCTGGCCGATCAGCTTGGAAACGCGGTTGCGCTCGGCCTGCAGGCTTTCGGACTCCTGTTTGAGCCTGCGCTGCCTGGCATCCAGCTCGGCCACCCGTGCCCAGGCACTTCCCTCGGCCACAACCTCGGCCCCGCGTCGCGCCAGGGCCGCCTGCATGGCCTCGAATTCACGACGCAGCGCCTGACGATCAATCATGCCCGACTGCCCCGGAATCCGTGGATGCATGCTGCGCCGGTGATTCGCCGTCATCCTCGTCGTCCTGGCGCTCGACCACGCGCACCGCGCCGATCACGCGCTCGTCCGGACCGCATTCGATGAGCTTCACACCCTGGGTGTTGCGGCCAATCACCGAAATGCCATCCATGCGGATGCGCACGAGCCGGCCGGTATCGGTCATCAGCATCACCTGATCCTCGTCGAGCACGAGCAGCGCAGCGACCATGTCGCCGTTGCGGCCACCGGTCTTCAGCGTGAACACGCCCTGCCCGCCACGCTTCTGCACATGATACTCGGACACCGGCGTGCGCTTGCCATACCCGTTCTCGGACACCGCCAGCAATGTGGCGCGATCGGAAACCAGCGTCATCGAAATGACCTTGCAGCCCTCCGGCATGCGCATGCCGGTGACGCCACGGGTGCTGCGGCCCATCGGACGAACATCGGTCTCGGAGAAACGGATCGCCTTGCCGCCGCTGGAGGCAAGCATGATGTCCTGGCTGCCGTTGGAGACGACGACACCGATCAGATCATCGCCCTCATCGAGCTTGATCGCGATAATGCCGCTGGAGCGGATGTTCCTGTATTCGGACAGTTTGGTCTTCTTGATGATGCCGTTCTTCGTGGCCATGACGATGTAGTGCTCATCGTCGAAATCGCGGATCGCCAGCGTGGCCGAGATCTTCTCGCCCTTCTCCACCGGAAGCAGGTTCACCAGCGCCTTGCCGCGCGCGGCACGCCCGGCCTGCGGGATCTCATAGACCTTCTTGCGGAACACGCGCCCGCGGTCGGAGAAGAACAGCAGGTAGTCATGCGTGGAGGCCACCATCAGACGGGCCACGAAATCCTCGTCCTTCGTCGTCATCGCGGTCTTGCCCTTACCGCCGCGACGCTGGGCGCGATACAGCGAGGCGGCATTGCGCTTGATGTAGCCCTCGTTGGAGATCGTGACGACCATGTCCTCTTCGGTGATCAGGTCCTCGACCGTGAGCTCGGCCGTCTCGTCCATGATCTCGCTGCGCCTCGGCTCGGCATAGCGGTCGCGCACCTGCTCCAGCTCCTCGACAATGACATCCATCAGCAGCTTCTCGTCGGCCAGGATCGCCTTCAGGCGTGCGATCAGCGCCTGAATGTCGTCATACTCCGCCTTGATCTTGTCGCGTTCCAGTCCCGTCAGGCGATGCAGACGCATGTCGAGAATGGCCTGCGCCTGCTTCTCCGACAGACCGAAGCGGCTCATCAGCCCCTCCTTCGCCTCGGCAGGGGTCTGACTGGCGCGGATCAGCTTGATGACCTCATCGATGTGATCCAGCGCAATCAGCAGGCCTTCGAGGATATGGGCCCGGGCCTCGGCCTTGGCCAGATCGAACAGACAGCGGCGGGTGACCACCTGACGACGGTGATCGATGAAATGCAGCAGCAGTTCGCGCACTCCGCACAGCTTCGGCTGTCCGTCCACCAGCGCCAGCAGATTGCAGTTGAAATTGCATTGCAGCTGCGTGCGCTTGTAGAGGTTGTTCAGAATGACCTCGGCGATCTCGTTCTTCTTCAGCTCGATGACGATGCGCATGCCGTCGCGGTCAGACTCGTCACGCAGATCGGCGATGCCCTCGATCTTCTTCTCGCGCACCAGCGTGGCGATGTTCTCGATCAGATTGGCCTTGTTCACCTGATACGGCAGTTCGGTGATGATCAGCGACTCTCGCTTGGTTCGCGGATGCACTTCCACGCCGGCACGGGCGCGCATCGTGACCGAGCCGCGGCCGGTCGTGAACGCATCGCGCATGCCCTTGCGCCCATAGATGAAACCGCCGGTCGGGAAGTCCGGCCCGGGCATGATCTGCATCAGCTCCTCGTCATCGGCATCCGGATTGCGGATCAGCGCGATCGTCGCATTGATCGTTTCCCCCAGATTGTGCGTCGGGATGTTCGTCGCCATGCCCACCGCAATGCCCTGCGAACCATTGACCAGCAGGTTCGGGAACCGGGCCGGCAGCACCTTCGGCTCGCTCAGCGAATCGTCGTAGTTCGGAATGAAATCGACGGTGTCCTTGTCGATGTCGGCCAGCAGCTCGGAGGCCAGGCGACTCATGCGCGCCTCGGTGTAGCGCATGGCCGCCGGGGAATCGCCGTCCACGGAGCCGAAATTGCCCTGCCCGTCCACCAGCACATGGCGCATGCTCCAGGGCTGGGCCATGCGCACGAGCGCATCGTACACGGCCGAATCGCCATGGGGATGATATTTACCGATCACGTCGCCGACGACACGGGCCGATTTCTTGAACGGCTTGTCATGCGTGCATCCGAGTTCCTGCATCGCATAGAGAATGCGCCGGTGCACGGGTTTGAGGCCGTCGCGGGCATCGGGCAGCGCACGGCCGACGATCACGCTCATCGCATAATCGAGATAGGAGCGCTTCATCTCGTCTTCAATCAGCACCGTCACTGCGGGATTCAGTGTCTCGTCGTTCATGATTACCTCATGTCAAAGCTGTATCCGAAGGAAGGCGGCCATCCGCAACCGGCCTGCAACCCTTGGCTGTATGCCCGTCCTGGGCCTGGCCGCCCGGCATGGGCGGCCTCAAACTGGTGTCCTCGACAGGAGTCGAACCTGTGGCCTACTGCTTAGGAGGCAGTCGCTCTATCCAGCTGAGCTACGAGGACATCGCCCGCGCCCCACGAGCCCGGGGCGAAAGACGCTCGAATCATAGCAACTCGGTCGAGGCTCCGCACCCTCGAAAAACCCTTTCAGATTCACA
>CAZDLB010000108.1:0-1468 GCA_964505995.1 uncultured Zetaproteobacteria bacterium | reverse complement strand
GAACAGGCCCTAGTCGTAATGCACCAGCGCATGCACCGGCACATCGCCGAGATTCCGGCGCCCCTGAAGAAAGTCCAGCTCGATGACGAACAGACAGGCCGCGACCTCGGCACCGAGCTTGCGCACCAGTTCCACCGTGGCCGCCGCGGTGCCGCCCGTGGCCAGCAGATCATCCACGACCACGACCCGATGACCTCTGGAAAGCGCGTCGCGGTGAATCTCCAGCCGATCCATGCCGTATTCCAGCTCATACTCGATGCTGTGGACATCCGCCGGCAGCTTGCCGGGCTTGCGCACCGGCACGAGGCCAATGCACAGCTGGTTGGCCAGCGCCGCGCCGAAGATGAAGCCGCGCGATTCGATGCCGACGATCGCATCCACGTCCGAGGGCACATGGCAGGCCAGCTCGGAAACGGCGGCACAGAAGGCATCGCCATCGGCCAGCATCGGCGTGATGTCCTTGAAGACGATGCCGGGCTTCGGAAAATCCGGAATGTCGCGAATATGTTCGCGCCAGTGTACGGCCTGATTCATCAGAGCAACTCCTCCAGGCTGATATCCTCCTGCTCGACAAGCTTGCGCAGCTTCTGCAGCGCGCCGACCTGGATCTGACGGATGCGCTCGCGCGTCACGCCCATGTGCCGGCCGATGGCCTCCAGCGTCCAGGGATCATCATGCGTGCCCAGCCCGTAGCGCAGCCGCACCACCTCGCGCTCCTTGCGGCTGAGCTGCCGCATCCAGGCATCCAGCATCGCATCGCGCCGGCTGCTTTCAAGCTGCTCACCCGGCTCGGCTGCCTTCTCATCCTCGGTCACATCATAGAGCGTGAAATCCCCGTCATCGTGCAGCACCTCATCGGCGCTCTCGGTGCTGACGGTGATGCCCAGCAGCGTATGCACGCGTTCCCGGTCCACGCCCAGCGCATCGGCGATCTCCTGCTCGGTCGGCTCGCGTCCGAGATCGGCGCGCAGCTCGTTGGCCTTGCGCAGCATGGCGTTGAATTCCTTGCCGACATGCACGGGCAGCCGGATCGTGCGCGCCTGGTTCATGATGGCGCGCTCCACGGACTGGCGGATCCACCAGGTGGCATAGGTCGAAAAGCGGCAGCCATGCGCCGGATCGAACTTCTCAACGGCGCGCATCAGCCCCATGTTGCCCTCCTCGATCAGATCGGAGAGCGACATGTTGCGGTTCATGTAGCGGCGGGCGATCTTCACGACAAGACGCAGGTTGGCATTGATCATCCGCTGCCTGGCCTCTTCGTCCCCCTCTGCGATGCGATGGGCCAGCTCGATCTCTTCCTGCGCGGTCAGCAGGTCGTAGCGCGAGATCTCGCGCATGTACATCGTCATCGGATCCAGACTGTGTAACCTGCTCATTGGCCTCCCCGTGCCGCAGCGGCAACGCGCCGCGACGACCTTCCGGCAACCGTGTCAGACTACGGATGCAGCATCATCACGCAAGCGAT
>CAZDLB010000107.1:2344-5491 GCA_964505995.1 uncultured Zetaproteobacteria bacterium | reverse complement strand
CGCATCCACAGATTCCGGAATCAGCTCGGGGCTCAGAAGCCGGACATGCGTCTTCTCCAGATTGATGACGCGCGCATCCCGCTGCAACCTGTAATGCAGCTGGCCGCGCCCGACATCCACGGCATAGACCCGCCGGGCCCCGTTCTGCAGCAGCACATCGGTGAAGCCGCCGGTCGAGGCGCCGACATCCAGCGCCACGATGCCATCGGTCTCGAAGCCGAAGTGATCCAGCGCCCCGGCCAGCTTCAGACCGCCGCGCGAGACATAGGGCAGCACCTCGCGCACCTCGATCGCAGCATCCTCGCGATACAGCGATCCCGCCTTGTCCGACTTCTGGCCATTCACATACACCAGACCGGCCATGATCGCGCGCCGCGCCGCATCCGTCGAATCGGCCAGGCCGCGTTCGACGAGCAGCTGATCCAGGCGGATGTTTCTAGGCTTTCTTGCCAATGTGCTTGTTGAAACGGGTTTTCAAACGAATGCCGGTCGGCGAGCCCAGATGCAGCTTCGCCTCGGCACGGTGCAGCTCACGAATCCTCGACTTCGGACTCGGATGCGTCCTGGCCAGCACCTTCGCATGCCCGGTCCGACGACGCTCGTCCAGCTCGTCGAGAACCCGATACATCGCCGGATAATCATAGCCCATGCGATCCAGATACTCGATGGCCTTGGCATCGGAGGCGTATTCGTCGGTCTTCTTCAGGCCCTTGAACAGCGCATCAGTCGCGAAATCCGACATCTGCTGGAACAGTTCGCCGCCCTGTTTGAAGGCATCGGCGGCCACCTCGGCGCTGACATTGAGAAGCTTCGAATGCTGCAGCGCCTTGATGATGTGGCGCTCGGTCACATGCGCGACCTCATGCGCCAGCACCGCGGCCAGCTCGGCCTCGTTATGCACCATCTTCAGCGCGCCGCGGGTGACAAAGATGTAGCCGCCGGGGCAGGAATAGGCATTGACATCGTCGGTGGCCAGGATCGCGAAACGATACGGCAGATTCGGCCGATCCGATCGCTTGCCGATCGCCTGACCGATCAGGTTCAGGTAATAGGTCTGCTCCGGATTCTTCTCCAGCCCGAAACGGCCGATGACGCGGGCCGCCACATCGCGGCCGAGGATGCGCTCCTCCTCATCCGAGATCGGAATCAGGGCCGAAACCACCCTGGCCCCCTGCGTGATACGCTTGGTCACCTCCGGATCCAGTCCCAGCGCATCGCCCAGCCCGCCGAAGTCGAAGGCTTGTGCCGGAACGGCCAGCAGCATCAGCAGCCCAAGGACCAGAATGCGCCGTTTCATGGGTTCAGCCTCCCCTCATCGATGAAAGCGGCGATATCGGCATCGCTGACTGCCAGGCCCTCCATCCATCGCACGCCGGCGCGATTTGACCTGCCTTTCGCAGCATTGCCCTCATCCTCCAGGCCGCGCACGCCAAGGACAGCCGTCTGCTGCTGATTCGGCTCGGAGCGATGAAAGAACGAGGACAGGCCCGCAAGAAAGGAGCTCTTCGTGCGGCTGGCCGCACTCGGGGTATAGCGCTTTCGCACCGCCCCGGCATGCACCCAGCCGCTGATCGCCGGATCCACATGCAGCGTCCGGACCTTCCACCAGTTGCGTTTCTTCTGAATGACCCGGACACCGGTCAGCCGATCCAGATGACCGATGCGTTCGGCGCCGGGCTTCGGGAGCCTGTAGACATCCGCACCGCCACCGCTGCCGATATAGAACTCGTCGGCGGCCATCGCCGGCGCAGAGACCAGGCAGATCAGCATCAGAAGTAACAATCGCATCCTGGATATCAATATAGCCCTGCCTGAAGGGGCTGACAAATGCTATCCGCGGATGCGCGCCAGCATGCCCTCGGCATCCAGGGCCAGATCGCGAAGAATCTCGGCCTGCGTACCATGCTCCGGAAACGCATCGGGCATCGCGATTGGAACGAACCGGCCGCGCCACCCGGCAGCCAGGGCCCGGGCCAGGATCTCCTGGCCGATGCCGCCGGCCTCGACCCCCTCCTCGGCCACGGCCAGCAGACCCTCTCCAGGCAGAGATTTAAGAATCGCATCCATGTCCAGCGGCTTGATGAAACGCAGGTTGATCAGGCCGAGATCGATGCCGTCTTCCTGTTTCAGCGCTTCCACGGCCTTGCGGGCATCGTCCAGCCGGGTGCCGACGGCTACCATCAGCCCGTCCTTGCCTTCGGCGATCACCTCGGCCTTGCCCAGGGGCAGGGGCTTCGGCTCCGAAAGCGCCACACCCAGGCCGCTACCGCGCGGATAGCGAATCGCGACCGGGCCATCGATCGTCAGCGCCGTGGCCAGCATGTCGGCCAGTTCCGCCTCGTCCTTCGGCGCCATGAGGGTGATGTTCGGCAGGCAGCGCAGGAAGGCGATATCGAACATGCCGGTGTGCGTGGCGCCGTCGGCCCCGACAATGCCGGCGCGATCCATGCAGAAGGTCACCGGCAGATTCTGCAGACAGATGTCGTGGATGATCTGGTCATAGGCCCGCTGCAGAAAGGTCGAATAGATGGCGACAAACGGCCGCAAGCCTTCCGCCGCCAGGCCGCCGGCAAAGGTCACGGCATGCTGCTCGGCGATGCCGACATCGAAGCAGCGCGATGGATGACGACGGGCAAAGCGCGACAGCCCGGTACCCCCCGGCATGGCCGCCGTGATCGCAACGATGCGCGCATCCCGGTCGGCCAGATCGGCCAGCGTGTCGGCAAAGACCTGCGTATAGCTCGGGGCCTGGCCGGCCTTGCGGATCGGCTCGCCGGTGCGGGCATTGTACGGCCCCAGCCCATGCCAGGTCTCCGGATCCTCCTCGGCCGGCGAAAAGCCGAGGCCCTTCTTCGTCAGCACATGCAGCAGGATCGGGCCATCGAGCTCCCTGCAATTGGCCAGCGTCGGCAGAAGATGATCGAAATCATGGCCGTCGATCGGGCCGATGTAGCGAAATCCAAGCTCCTCGAACAGCGTGCCCGGCGTCAGCACCCCCTTGACATGTTCCTCCACGCGCCGGGCCACGGCCTCGATGCCGTCGGGAAGCATCTCCAGGATGCGCTTGGCGGCATCTTTGGCCTGGGTATAGGGCCGACCGGTGATGATGCGCGCCAGATAGGACGACATCGCGCCGACATTCGGCGC
>CAZDLB010000107.1:0-2244 GCA_964505995.1 uncultured Zetaproteobacteria bacterium | reverse complement strand
CGCTTCGTGAAGCCGGACAGGCCGCCGTACTGGCGGATCGTCGGCATGCGCTCCAGCCGGCCGGTCAGCATCTTGTGCGGATAGGCCTGATGACCAACATCCCAGACGATGCGATCCCGGGGAGAATCGAAGAGATAATGCAGGGCGATTGTCAGCTCGACGACGCCCAGACCCGCGCCCAGATGCCCCCCGATCGGAGCCAGCGTATCGATTAGGAAACGGCGCATCTCCTCGGCCAGCGCCGGCAACTCCTCCACGGACAGGGCCTTGAGATCGGCCGGGCCATGGATGCCGGCCAGCAGCGATGGGCGATGACCCTTCCCCGTTGGTGATTCCGTCATTTTCCGCGCTCCTTCACATATCGGGCCAGCAAGCGCAGGTTCTCCCCGCCCTGTCCCAAAGGCTCACAGGCCTCGATGGCCAGCTCACACATCTCCGCAGCCAGCTCGCGCGCCCTGGAAAGTCCCAGGATCGAGACATAGGTCGCCTTGTTCTGCGCCGCATCCTTGCCGGCACTCTTGCCGAGATCCTCGGAGCTCGCCGTCGCATCGAGGATGTCATCGGCAATCTGAAACAGCAGCCCCAATGCCTTGCCGTAGCGCGAACAGCTTTGCCGCACATCCGGATCCGCCCCGGCCAGCAGGGCCCCGGCTTCCGTGCACCAGCGGATCAGGGCGCCGGTCTTGTGAACATGGATGCGCTCCACGGCCAGGATGTCGTCCTGCCTGCCTTCTCCCTGCATGTCCATCATCTGGCCGCCCACCATGCCCTGGCAGCCGGCCGCCTGCGCCAGACCCCGGCAAAGCTCGACGGTCAGGTCGCTGGCCCACGACCCCTGCGCCAGAAGCTCAAAGGCCAGCGTCTGCAACGCATCGCCGGCAAGCACGGCGGTTGCCTCGTCGAATCTGCGATGACAGGTCGGCTGGCCGCGACGCAGATCGTCGTCGTCCATGCACGGCAGGTCGTCATGGATCAGCGAATAGGTATGCATGCACTCGATGGCCGCCGCCGCCGGCATCGCCGCGGTCAAATCGCAGCCGCCACTGGCCTGATAGCACTCCAGCACCAGCGCCGGGCGCACCCGCTTGCCGCCCGCCATCAGGCTGTAGCGCATCGCTTCCAGCAGCCGCGCCGGTGCGGCAGATACCCGCTGATCCAGCGCATCCGCCAGCGCATGCTCGACCTGCCGGGCATGCGCGGCGAGAAAATCCGGAGCCTGCATCCTATTCGCCGGAGTCGCTGTCGCTGAGCACCTGCAGGCGCTTTTCGGCCTGGTCCAGAAGCGCCTCGCAGCGGCGCGTCAGCTTCACCCCCTGCTCGAATGCAGCCACGCTTTCCTCCAGCGGCATCTCCCCGGATTCAAGACGCTCGACCAGCGCGCTCAGCTGCGCCAGTGCTTCTTCGAAGGAAAGTTTGTCGATCGGGGTCTCGCCACTCACGGTCCTGCTCCTCGGCTGAAGTTGAGATTCCGGATTGTAGGAGCCATCGCGTTGCGGTCAATGTCGCGGCTGCGCCGGCACTCGGCACACGATAGCCTTCGCGCATGCGCATCATCCGCCATAGCCTGCAGGACTATCCTGACTCCGTCACCGAACAGGAGACCCATGTCGCCGCCATCCTAAAGGGGCAGGAAGCACCGCTGCTGATCCTGACCGAGCATCCTCCAGTCTATACGATCGGAACCTCGGGCAGCGAAGGCGATATTCTTTCGCGCGAGGTGGATGGCGAGCGCATCGAGGTGTTTCCCAGCGGGCGCGGCGGCGAGGTGACCTATCACGGTCCCGGCCAGCTCGTCTGCTATGTTCTCGCCGACCTGAACCGCGAAAGGGATCTGCATCGGCATGTCTGGCGCCTCGAGGAGATGATCATCCGCACGCTGGCCGATTTCGGCCTTCGAGCGGAGCGCAATCCGCGCGGCATCGGCGTCTGGGTTGGCAGCAACAAGATCGCCGCCGTCGGCGTGCGCTGCCGCAAGTGGATCACGTTTCATGGCATCGCGCTGAACATCCGGCCGAACCTCAAACATTTTGCCGGCATCGTGCCCTGCGGCATGCGTGATGCGCCGGTCACCTCGATGCTCAGGGAAGGCGTCGATGTCAGCCGGGAAGACGTGGAAGTGGTCGTTTGTCGTCATGCCCGCGAACTGTTCGACAAGGCAGATCGGGAGAGCTGAGCTTACGGCATCGGTTGAACAGGCGCATCACGGATGCTGAGCACCCCCGGCGGCATCTTCGAATCGCGCAA
>CAZDLB010000106.1:0-5626 GCA_964505995.1 uncultured Zetaproteobacteria bacterium | reverse complement strand
GCGGTGGCCATCAGCAGGCCGCTGACCGCATCGATCCACAGCCATTCGTTCCGCTTGCCGACGAGCATGCGGCCGCTGTGCAGGCCCTTGATCAGATGCTTCAGGTCCGTCTGCCTGTCTTCCATGGATGGTCGCATCGCGGCGAGCTGTTCTGTTAAGCCGTTCATTTCCTGCCAGTGATCGCCGCCATCGCGGCTGATGAACAGGACATCATGGCCAGCGATGTACAGATTGCCGTCTGCATCGGCTGTCAGGTCGTCCGCATCGCCGCCGTAGATCTTCTTCCAGCGACCATGGATGCCCAGGAAGCCTCCCTGCCTGCTGGCCACGAGGATGGCTCCATGCCAGGCATGCAGGCTGCGGATATCCAGTCCGGCCAGTTCCTCGATGGGCGTCAGGGCGTTGTCATGCAGCAGCCAGGCGCCGGATTTCGTGCCGATGATGGCGCTGTAGGCATCGGCGGGAAGCCAGGCCTTGATCTCCGGCCGTTTTGGTGGATGCACCCAGGCATCGGGCAGCCACGAGGATTCGATACGGATCTCCTTCAGGCCAAGTGCCGAATCATGGGCCAGCAGCATGGCCGTGATGCCGACCAGCAGGATGGGCAGCAGCAGAAGCAGGCCGATCCAGATATGCAGGCGCCTGAGGAATGGATGAACACCGGTATACATCAGCTCTCCCCGCCGGGGGTGGTCCCGGTCGTCAGGGTTTTTTTCCCAGCTTAGCAGCTTGCTACGAGGATGAGAAACGGCCTGCCGCCTTCTCAGGCGGGCGGTCAGTCCGCGGCGACCATCTCCTTCGATGTCCAGAAGCTCCAGGCCATGCCGATGACGCCGGTCAGATAGTTGCGATCGCGCACCAGCGGGCTGTCGGCGACCACGCCGGGGCTGAGGTTGCGGTAGCGTATGGAGGCGAACAGGCGGATGTCATCACTCCAGCGATACGTGGCCAGGGCCTTGATGAACAGCGAATGCAGACCGCCGCTGGCCCGGTAGGCCGGGCGGGTCGGGGTCGCGTACTGCGGTTCGACGCTGTAATACGTGTGGTTGAAGCGGGCCGAGGCATACAAAGCCCCCATGCCCAGGCGCAGATCGGTTGCATGGTCCGGATGCCAGCGGATCTCGAGCTCCGGCTCGGACAGCCAGCCGAGCGAGGTACCGGCCGTATCGATGCCCCAGCGCAGCGGCAGCCGCAACAGGGATACGAGACTGTGCTCCGAATCCTCGTGCAGCCGGAGATTCAGGCGAGGGCCGGCCTGAAAGGAGAACTTCAGTTCCGTCATGCCGGCTCGGGCGCGGTTGGAATTGCGCACCGGCAGGCCGCCGCCGAAGGAGGCATCGAGACTCAGGCGGTTCAGGCCGAACAGCTCGGCGCGGATGCCGGAGCGGTCCACCTTCACGCGATCGCCGCGGTAGATGATGAACGGAAGCGGCACGACCAGCGCATAGCGCTCGTCGCTGCCCATGTACTGCGGCAGCGACAGGGCGCCGATGGCCAGACCCGCTTCCCAGCGGGGCAGTGCCTCTTGTGAGCCGGCAGCCGGCGCGATGCATGGAACCAGGAGCAGAGCCAGCAGCATCGTGGACGACAGAAGTTTCATCCGACCAAGGCTGGCATCGGCCTGCCGACGGACAAGCCCTGTGCTAGTATGGGTATATGCGCTGGATTGCAATGCCGATGATGCTGGCAGGCCTGCTTGCCTGCCCGGGAGGTGAAGTCATGGCCATGGAGATCACGTCGTCCGCTTTCGGGAACGGGAGCGCGATACCCGCCACCTACACCTGCGAGGGCGAGGATATCTCGCCGCCGCTGGAATTTCATGGCATCCCGGATGGCGCGCGGAGCCTGGTGCTGATCGTCGATGACCCCGATGCGCCGGATCCGGACGCACCGAAGATGACCTGGGTGCACTGGCTGCTCTACAACCTGCCGCCGGATACGCCTTCGCTGCCCGAGGCGGTCAGCGAGCTGCCCGCCGGTACAGGGGTCGGCCTGAACGACTGGCAGCGCGCCGACTATGGCGGCCCCTGCCCGCCGATCGGTCGGCATCGCTACTATTTCAAGCTCTATGCGCTGGATACGCGCCTGCCCGACCTTGACCACCCGACGAAAGCGGAGCTATTGAAGGCCATGGAGGGTCATGTGCTGGCCGAGGCGCAGCTCGTCGGCACCTATCAGAAGCAGGGGTGACAGGCGATTTATATTTCCCTTGTTCCAGCTTAGCCTAGGCTTTTGTTTAACCTTTTCTTCTCCGCAGCCTTCGCGAACTCTCCAAGTTCGCGCATGAACTTTTCTGCTTGGGTGCTGGTCATCGCATAAGGGTCGAGATAGCCGTGCGGGGAATATTTCATCGCCAGTGAGCTTGACTTGGCCTTGTATTGGATACGCCCCATGGCCCAGTGGCCAAAGATTCTGCAGTCCACCTGTTCGTAAAGCATCAATATGCAATCATGATGTCGGTCATCGCGGCAAATCCTTAAATAGGTTTCATTTACCTCGTTGCGCGGACCCTCTAGGCACTGCATAAAGAAATAGTCGCCGTAAATAAGTACCCCCGAGATATGCTTGGCTGCGTTGTTGTGTTTGGAAACTTTGAGGATTTCGTCAACCTCATGGATTGCAAGTGCTCGGGATGGACGGCTGGCATAAATAAGGCGCACTAGCATATTTATTCCTCCAGGGCTTGCGTAATCGCGGATATCAGCTTCTGGCTGTTCGGTTCGATATGGCTGGCGAAACTGGTGATGAGGCGGCCGTCGCGGCCGATCAGGTATTTATGGAAGTTCCATTGCGGATACTCTCCCGAGGCCGCTGCCAGACTTCTGTAAAACGGCGAGGCAAGGCCCTCGCGCACATGCGATTTGGCGAACATCGGAAAAGTCACATCGTAGGTGAGACTGCAGAATGATCTGATCTCAGTCTCGGTTCCGGGCTCCTGATGGCCGAAATCATTGGATGGAAAGCCGAGCACGACCAGTCCCCTCTCGCGAAAATCATTGTATAATTTTCCCAGCCCCTGATACTGGCGCGTGTATGCACAGCGGCTTGCTGTATTGACGACGAGTAGGACTTTTCCGAGATAGGCCGTGCAAAAATTCACCGGCTTATGATCTTCTAGTGTTTCCAGGGTATGCTTCAGCAGTGGTGGACAAGAATTTTCTGCTAGCGCATGGCTTGAAAACATAAGGGCGGTCCATAACAAATGGCGCATATTGTCCTCCTTTATGGTGGCGAAACTAATCCTTGTACAATTAATGTACAAGTTTTATTGCGTTTGCTGCACATTTCTTGTACGGTTGCTGCCATGTCTGCCCTTGCCCCCGCTCCGGATTTAAAACGTTTCCCGATCCGCCACGTGGCTCGGGTAACCGGTGTATTGCCCGTCACCTTGCGCGCCTGGGAGCGC
The DNA here is from genome assembly GCA_964505995.1 of uncultured Zetaproteobacteria bacterium. Classification (GTDB taxonomy): domain Bacteria; phylum Pseudomonadota; class Zetaproteobacteria; order Mariprofundales; family Mariprofundaceae; genus JAJRVH01. The sequence goes on along the minus strand of CAZDLB010000106.1, from coordinate 2,220 downwards.
CGCTATGGCCTTATCAAGCCAGGGCGGACGCCAAAGGGCCACCGTCTTTACTCCGAGATGGATATCCAGTTGGTTCATCGGATCGTCCGTTTGATTGATCAGGGGATTCCCGTAGGTCGTGTCCGGGAGGTTTTATCCGGAGCTAGTACACACCGGGAGACGGCATCGCACTGGCCGGCTTTGCGTAAACAGTTGATGGACACGCTTTACGAGCTAAATGCGCCGAAAGCGCTATCGGTGCTACGTCGTGCCGGCGAGGTGTATCCGTTGCACGCTCTGCTCGGCGAGCTGATACAACCGGCCCTTTTGCAGGTGCAGCATTCCGAGGTACCGGAGCGATGGGCTTTCCGGTCCATGCTGATGCAGGCGGTGAATCTGTATATGGATCAGCGCAGCGCCGGTGCAGAAGTTAACGCACGGGTTCGTCCTATCCTGATGAGTCGTTGCCTGGCCTCAGGCGATGATTTACAGGCGCGAGTATTCGAGGTCATGGCCCGGGAAGCAGGACTTGATGCACGCTGGATGGGCCCCGCACCCAGACCGCTTGCCTATGCCGGGCTGTTGCAAGAAAGTGACGCTGCAGGCGGTCTGATCTGGGAAGATGCCGAGCCCGTTGGGGATTGGAAGGCGCAATTATTGCAGTTAAAAAACGCATCACCAGTTCCGCTGGCCGTAGGCGGTGATTTTTCGCTGCGGCATGGAGCGCGCCTGAGGGAAATGTTTGTGACCGTTCTGCCGCAGGAACCACTTGCAGCCATACAGATGCTGCGCTCATGGGCAAACACAGGGGAAGCATCATGAGACTTAACATAGTGACTCTGATAGCAGCTGCCATCCTGAGCTTTTCTATCGCCGACCTTGCTTTGGCAACGCCTGCTTTTTCCCGACAGATTGATGCAGACTGTCGGACATGCCATTTTCAGGATATGCATGCGCTGAATAAGTTCGGCCGTGAGTTCAAGCAGAACGGGTTCAATCTTTCCAGGCATATGCGCCAGCAAATCGAAAAAATCAAGAAGAAGCCCAAAGCGGAATAACGGAAACGGTTGCTGAAGGTAGGGTTTTATGCGCATCTGGGATCTGCATCCGGGCTATCTGGATCGCAAGCGACTGTTGGGTGAACACCGTGAGCTGCACGGGCTGTTCAATATCCTGCATTTCGGGAGAAAGGGTTATGCCCGTCACCCCGAAACCCTGCGCTGGGTTGGCTGCCTGCAGGCGCTGAGACAACGCCACAGCCTTCTGGTCGCGGAGATGGCGCTGCGGGGGTACCGGCATCAATCACCATTGCCGGTGGATGGAGCGCCGGGCCATACCCGGTGGCCCGCAACATTCATCAACACACCGGCCGAACAGCTGGCCTTGCTGGCCGAAAAGCAACGCGATTCCGTCGGCCCTTCAGCACGCCCCCGGATTCCATTGCCCGGTAATGCCCAGCAGCTCTGGGCGCAGCATAAGTACTCCGTCATGGCTGCAGATCCCGGCCTCTATCGAAGCCTGGGCCCGGAGGTTGCCCATGGGCGCTATGCGAAGGATATGGCGGAGCTGGCCGATATTCTCTGCCGGGCTCTGCGCCGGCCCGCACAATCAGGCCGAAGGCGGAACATGCTGCTGCATCTCTGGGGGTATCTTGAGGATGCCGGTCGGCCGCCGGAGGACGAGACCAGGATGCTGCACGAGATTCAACGGCGGGCGAAACAGGAGGATATTATCTATCTTCTGCATTCCACGGCACTGGCCGGAGTGATCGAGTCGAATCCTTTGGCTTGATTAAACCGCACGCATCATCCAAGCTGGGAACATGCAGAAGATACTGGTTTCCGCCTGCCTGATGGGCGAGAAGGTGCGCTACGACGGGAAGGATTCGGCAGTGCACGGACTTCTGGATGCATGGGCGCGCGAGGGACGGATCGTGCCGTTCTGTCCGGAGTGTGCCGGCGGCCTGCCGGTGCCAAGGGAGCCTGCCGAGATCGAGGATGGCGATGCCGAGGCGGTTCTCCGGGGCAGCTCAAGGGTGGTTCGCGAGGATGGCTCGGATGTCACCAGCGCCTTTGTCGATGGCGCCGAGGCGGCGCTGGCCGCATGTTTGCGGCATCGCATTCGGCTTGCTATTCTGAAGGAAAACAGCCCGTCATGCGGCGTGCATCGGGTGCATGATGGCAGCTTTACGCATACCCGCGTCGCAGGCCAGGGGGTGACGGCCAGGCTTCTGGAGCGTCA
>CAZDLB010000105.1:0-5770 GCA_964505995.1 uncultured Zetaproteobacteria bacterium | reverse complement strand
GCGGCCCATGCTTGGCGCGGTACGCATCCGAGGCCTCGGCCTGTTCCAGCACATGGGCCGGATCGATGTGCACAAAGGCGTTCAGGGCCGGATTATGCGCTTCGATGCGCGCCAGATAGCGGCGCGCAAGCTCCACGGCCGTGGTCTGGCCGTTATCAAGCTGCTTCTTGAGTTCGGAGAGTGAGGAAAACGGCATTATTCGATCACCTTCGGCACGACATAGAGTCCGGATTCGGTTTTCGGCGCACAGGCCTGCAGCTCCTCGCGTCGATTCGTGTTCGTCACGACATCGATGCGCTGGGGCAGGGCGACATCGTGGGGATGCGCGGTCGGCTCCACGCCTTCGGTGTCGATTGAGGCCAGCTGCTCGACGTAGTGGATGATGCTGTTCAGCTGCGGGCCAAGCTCGGCGGCCTCCTCATCCGTCAGACGGATGCGGGCCAGCATGGCAACGTTGCGGACATCTATTTCCATGGTTGACTGCCTGTAAGTTGAGATTTGCGGCGAAGCATAGCCCCAAGCTCCGACCGACTCCACCATCGGCCGCATGTTCGACGGCGCCTGCTGAAATCGCGGCTCAATCGCCGGAATCGGAAACGGATTCGAAGATCTCCAGCCGGTTCGGCGCCAGAAACCATTGCTTCGGCGTCGTTCCGGCCCGCTGATGCGCCTTGCGGAAGGATTCCGAACGCGTCCAGGCTTCGAAGTCCCGGCGCGAGCGCCACAGGGTCATGACGATGTGTTCGGCACAGCTTCCTTCCACCGGGCGCAGCACGACATTGCGGATGAAGCCGGGCTCCTGATCGATCAGGCCGGCGCGCTGCCTGAAGCGTTCCTCGAAATCGTCCCAGTGCTCAGGCGCGATCGTAAAGCGGTTCATCGTGACAAACATGGATGCTCCTTCATTCAGCGGCCAAAGACATTCATGCGAAAGCGGCTGCCTTCAAAGCCTGCGATGATGCCGTCCGGCGTGATCGATTCCAGCACAAGGCCTCCGGGCAGGGTTTCCCCTTCATGATAGATGCGGCCATCGACGATGATCATGCGCGCGCTCGCATCCGCATCATGGACATGGGCCTGGATCGTGATGGCCGGCAGCCGGGCCTGAATCCCGGGCGCAAGCTCCGAGCGTCGCGGCAGCGGCGCGGATGCCGGATGCCCGTGTCCGGTCTCAGGCTGAGGCATGGGGCCGGCGGCCGGGGCCGCTGGCTGCCGGTCGGCATGGTCTGGCCGGGCCTGCATCCCGGCAAAGGCCGGGGTTTCGGGCTTTTCGGGGGATGCCGGTGAGCTGTTGATCGCAGGCCTTGCGGCCGGGGCAGAGGCGACGCGTTTTTCCGCGGGCTGCCTTGCGGCTTGCGGCAACATGACGGCCGGATTTTCGGATGATCCCGTCAGCAATCCGCTTGAAGCCTTCTCCGGCCAGAAACGGAAAGCGATCAACGCAAGGATGGCCAGCAGCGCCAGCGTGATCATCCAGGGCAGCCTGCGGGCGCGCCTTGCCGGAGCCTCCCGGAGGCTGAAGGATTGCTCCGGGCGCAGCCGGGCCCGCTCGGCCTCGGATTTTTTCAGCGCGTCGAGGATATAGGACATCAGCCTGTCTTTCCCAGATGCGGGCGCTTGAGCTTCAGCGCATCGTTGAGCCGCATCAAGGTCAGCGGGCCGGCCGCGCCGTCGGCCTGCAGGCCGTTCTGGCGCTGAAAGTCGCGCACGCGGCTGACGAGAACCGCATCCATCGAGGTTGAGACATGCGGCGGGATCATCCGCCCCTGAACGGCATCGAGACTCTTCACGAGCCAGTCCACGGCCGGACCTCGGTGGCCGGGACGCAACGTGTCCCGATAGCCGGGCGGGATGTGCCAGAGCAGCGTGGCTTCGGCATACCAGCGCTGCATCAGCTCCGGAATGGGCAGGCGCCAGACGCTGTCCTCCAGTTGCAGCGTGGCCATCTCCCCATCCAGATGGCGCAGCACGGCAAACGCATCGTGGTCCCGGATCTTCAGGCGGATCAGTGCCGGACGGTCCAGCTGCCGCAAGCCGGCGAGATCAACCTGCCGCTTCAGGCATTGCAAACCAAGCTCCAATATTTCCGTGCAGTTCCGAGCTTTGTCGGCTTCCGGTCGCCAAAGCCGGACCAGCGTGGCCAGAGCCGTCGGTTGATCGCCGCGCGCAAGCAGGCCGGCCAGCATCGCGTTCAGGTTTGCGGACGGCTCCTCGGCTTTCGACTCGCCAGTATCGGCCGGTGGCGATGAAGCCACATCGATAGCCCTGTTCGTTTCCGGCAAGGCCGTCGCGGCGGGGGTGGCCTCTGTACGGATCGGATCCGGGGATGCCGGCTCCGATGCCGCAGGCTGTATCCGTTCGTTCCATCCGGACGGGACGGGCAGATCCACCCGCCAGAGCAACAGCGCCAGCACGATGACGGCCAGGCTCCCAGCCAGCCGACGCAACGGCAGGGAGGGGTTCGCGGCATCGCCCAGAACCTCGCGCGCGGCCTGACGAATGTGCGAGACGCCGACCCTGGACTTTTCCTGACTGAAGGCCCCGAGCAGGGCGCGATCGCAGATCAGGTTGATCAGCCTGGGAATGCCGTGGCTCAGCCGGTGCACGAGTTTCGCCTCGCGGCGGCCGAACAGCGGGCGATTGCACCCCGCCACCGCCAGCCGATGACGGATGTAATGGCGCGTTTCATCCGGCGTCAGGGGTTCGAGCTCGTAGCGGGCCGTAATGCGCTGGGCGAACTGCCGCAGATCATGGCGCCGCAGCATCTCCTTCAGCTCCTCCTGACCGAGAAGCACGATCTGCAACAGCTTGCGCTCGCTGGTTTCCAGGTTCGTCAGCAGCCGCAGCTGTTCGAGAAGTTCCGGGGAAAGGTTCTGGGCCTCATCGATCATCAGCACCGTGTTGCGGCCGGCCGCATGCGCGGCCAGCAGCGCCTCATTCAGCCGATCGGTCAGCGATTTGATGCTGCATGCCCGTGGGTCATACTCGATGTGCAGCTCATCGCAGATCGCGGCCAGCAATTCGACGGCCGAAAGCCGCGGCTGGATGATCCAGGCGACATCGGTGTTCTCGGGGATGTCTTCAAGCAGCTTGCGGCTGATCGTCGTCTTGCCGGTGCCGACCTCGCCGGTCAGCACGACGATGCCGCCTTCGCCGCGCAGGCCGTAGATCAGGTGGGCCAGGGCCTCCTGGTGCCTGCGACCGAGAAACAGGTATTTCGGGTTCGGCGCGATCGAGAACGGGGCTTCCGCAAGTCCGAAATGGCTCAGATACATGTGAACGGAATCTTCCCGGATTTGGATTGCGGGCCATTGGCCTGCCGAGAGCCCGAGCCGGTGGTCCTGCAGAGGCTACCGGTGGGCCACATCCCGTAGCCTCATGTTGGCGATCAATGATGCGGATGGATAAAGGGCGTTGTTTTCGATGGCGTGGTTGGCGACCTGTACGGTGGCCAGAAGCCGTTCTTCGGCAGCCTGTTTGCTGCTAAACTGCCCCTCAAGGTGGATGGGATCATTGAGGTTGTGCATCATCAGTCCGCCTTCTTCCACATAACCCACAAGGTTGTCGCGACGAAGGAATACCGTCGGTTCGGCATCTGGGTCAAGAATCGAATGACCAAGCGAGACATGCAGGGTTTTCCAGCCGGCAAGATCAATCAGAGTGGGAATCAGATCGGCCTGGCTGGCAAGACGATCGCTGATGCCGGGGTGAATGCCGGGGCCGAGGATCAGGGCTGGCACATGATGCTGTTGCTTCATCGTATCGGGATGTCCAAGCCCGGAGAAGTGATCGCCGATCAGAATAAAGATCGTGTTGTCGAAATAACCGGCTTCTCTGGCCTGTCTGAAGAAGCGTCCGAGAACCCAGTCGGAGTAGAGCATCGAATTCAGCAACTTGTGTTCCTCGCTGTCCGGTGGAAAGCGTTGCCATTTCGTGTCCGGCAAGTCGAACGGGGTATGGGTCGAGACGGTAAACACGAACCCAAGGAATGGTTTTCGGCTCGAAGCAAAGAGCTGGTGGGAGAGCTCCATCAGGTCCAGGTCCCACCCTCCCCAGGCCGGCGAGCTGACATCGGTATGCAACGAAGGAGGAAAGTCCTGGGCGCCGTAGTATCGGTCGAAACCGGCAAGCGGCGCGATCTTGTCCAGATAGAAGGAGCCCCGCCGTGACCCCTGCAGCATCAGAGTCGAATAGCCGAACTGCTTGGCCATCTTGCCCAGATAGGCGAAGCGGTTGATCTCCACGCCTTCGCCCAGGTAGCGCTGACCGGGCTGGGGCGGGATGCCGGTCAGGATGGATTCAATGGCATCGATGGAGCGTTGGCCATTGGCCAGAAAGTTGGAGAGAAAAAGGCCTTCCCGTGCCAGCGCATTGAAGTTTGGCGTGACACCATACGGTTTCAGCCCCATCTGTTCCCGGCTCAGATCAACATGCAGCGAATCCCAGCTTTCCAGCAGAAGCACGACGATATTGGGAGGGGTGACTGGCGTTTGCGAGGAGGCTCGCATCCTGAGCAGTGGATAGTCTTTCAGCGGATAGGTTTCGGAAGGAGATGCGAAAAGCGATCGTACGATACGGGTTGCCTTTTCCTCGTCCATGAAGTGCGTGTCGATCGTGCCGTTTCCCTGCAGGGCATGGAATGCACAGAAGGGGCCGTTCAGTGCCAGATAGCCCTGCTCCATGCTGCTGTTTTCAAAAGCGTAAACCGGCTTGATTGGCTTGCTGACCGCACTGCCGCGAATCCCCAGGATGATCAGCCCGAGGCTCAGAACACCGACGCCGATACGGACTGCAAGGGGAAGACTGGGAAGCGGCGGCCGCGGCCTTATGAGGCGATGTTGAAGCCTCGAGGCAGCCAGAATCAGGAAGGCCATCGCGACAGCAAAGATCACCAGAAGCCAGCCGTAGCTGTCCATGGCAATGGAGAGAAGAAGTCCCGGATCGGTTTTCAGCGTGGAAACAAGCTCATGGCCGATATGCCGATGCACGAAGCCGAAATAGACGATGTCGGCAACCGACAGGAAGGCAAAAACGAAAAGGAGAAGGAGCGCATACCAGTATACCAGTCGCCGCCATGCCAGTGAGTGAACCCAGGGAAACGAAAGCGCATGCAGAAGAATAGGAAGGCCGAGAAAGATAAGGGTGATCGACGTGTCAAAATGCCAGGCACCCATGAGGAGGGAAGACAATATCTCCGGAGCATCCAGGGATGAAAAGTCCTCTGGATAGAAACCCAGAAGTGCAAGTCTGGCGAGGAGAAAAAGCACGAAGAAGGGCAGCCAGATCAGGCCGATGTCCTTCAGGCTCTGGCGCAGATGCAGCCATGCCGTATTCATCTGAAAAGCACCCATACCCAGAGCAGTGCCGCCAGCATGAGCGTGACAAACACGGCGGCCGAGGCCAGGTCCTTGGCACGTCCGGAGAGCTCGTGGGTTTCCGGACCAATGCGATCCACGATAGCTTCGATGGCGGAGTTGAGCAGTTCGACGATGAGGACCAGGATCCAGGAGCCAAGAAGCAGCAGGGATTCAGAGGCGTTTTCGGGCAGAAGCAGCGCTGCAGAAAGAATGAACGGGGTCAGTGCAATCTCGGTCCGGAAGGCAGGCTCGTGTTTCCACGCCGAAGCAAGCCCTTTGAAGGAATAGCGGGTGGCATCGATCAGGCGTCGGAGATAAAACACGGAGGCCGGCGTCTATGCCTTCCTAGACCTTGCGGCCGCGAAAGCGCAGCAGCGAGAGCTGGGGCGAGCGGGGGCCTTCGATCGGCACCG
>CAZDLB010000104.1:0-5863 GCA_964505995.1 uncultured Zetaproteobacteria bacterium | reverse complement strand
TAACAGATGTCGGGGTGGTGCCCCTCGGCCTCGGCCAGCTCGCCAACCCGTATAGCAAAGTCCTGCGCTTCAAGGAAATTCCCAAAGCCGAAGCTGCGGCGAAGCTTGCGCCCGGACTCGATCAGCTCCCAGCCGGGCACCCGGGCCAGCATCGCCTCGGCCTGATCGGCCGTCATTGGAGGAATCCCGCCGCGACAGGGCTCGCAGCGCCTGTTCCGAAGATCGCTCATCTCAGCTCCCGCATGCACTCACTATAGCAGGTTTATCAGCGACGCGATTCATTGCGGCGGCTTCACGCCGTCGATCAGCAGCTTGTATTCGATCGCATCGACCAGCGCCTGATAGCTGGCATCGATGATATTCGTGGAGACGCCGACCGTGCCCCATTTCTTCCTGCCGTCGGTGGATTCGATCAGCACGCGCACGCCGGCCTCGGTCGCCTTCTGCGTGGTCAGTACCCGCACCTTGTAATCGATCAGGCGAAGCTCGGCGAGGCTCGGATAGAACTCGAGCAAAGCCGCACGCAGCGCATTGTCCATCGCATTGACCGGGCCGTTGCCGAGCGATGCGGTGTGCGCAAACCTCTCGCCGACACGGATCATCACAGTCGCCTCGGCCTGCGGCTTGCCTTCATGCCCCCGCTTCTCGTCCAGCACACGGAATCCCTCAAGCTCGAAGTAATGCCGGAATCGCTTCATGGCCTTGAGCATCAGCAGGTGGAACGAGGCCTCGGCCGCCTCGTAGGCAAAGCCCTGGGCCTCCATGGCCTTGACCTTGTTCACGACCTCGGCGACGACCGGATCCCTGGCATCGATCTCGGCATCCAGCCCCAGCTCGGAGAGCTTGACCAGCACATTGCTACGGCCCGCCTGATCGGAAACGCTGACCCGCTGCCGGTTGCCGACCAGCGCCGGATCGATGTGCTCGTAAAGCCTTGCGGCCTTGCGGATCGCGGAGACGTGGATGCCGCCCTTGTGCGTAAAGGCATTCAGCCCGACATAGGGCTGATGCCGCCAGGGCAGGCGGTTGGCCATTTCGTTGACGAAACGCGACAGCGAGGAAAGCTGGCGCATCGCATCCTCCGAGATGCCGCAGTCCAGACCCATCTTCAGCTGCAGCGTCGGGATGATCGATACCAGATTGGCATTGCCGCAGCGCTCGCCAATGCCGTTGATCGTTCCCTGCACCTGTGTTGCGCCCACTCGCGCGGCGGCGATCGAATTGGCCACGGCCAGCTCGCAATCGTTGTGCGCATGGATCCCGATGGTCCGGCCGGGGAAACGCTCCAGCACAAGCTTCACCAGCTCGGCGATGCGGTAGGGGATGTTGCCGCCGTTGGTATCGCACAGCACCAACGCATCCGCTCCCGCCTCGCAGGCCGTCTCGAGCACGCGCATCGCGTAATCGGCATTGGCGGCATAACCGTCGAAGAAATGCTCCGCATCGAACATCACCGTATCGAAATGCCGCTTCAGATACGCGATGGATTCGCCGACCAGATCCAGGTTCTCCTCCAGACCGATGCCGAGCGCCGTCGTCACATGCAGATCCCAGCTCTTGCCGAAGATGCAGGCCGCGTCCGCACCGCTGGCGATGATCTTCTGAAGTCCCCGGTCGCGATCCACCGGGCCGCCCGGGCGGGCCGTGGAGCCAAACGCCACGAGCCTGGAATGCTTCCAGTCGCGCGATCGCATCATCTCGAAGAAGCGATCGTCCTTCGGACTGGCGCCGGGCCAGCCGCCCTCGATCCAGTCGATGCCGAACTCGGCCAGCCGGTTGGCAATGCGTTGCTTGTCTTCGGCGGAAAAGTTGATTCCGGCGGTCTGACCGCCATCGCGCAATGTGGTATCGAAAAGCTGGATGCGTCGTGCGGCGGCACTCATGCCGGCCTCCCTTGCCTTCTCGCCCGGAAAGAATCCGCAGGCTGGAATGAGCGCATGATACTCCTCGCCAGCGTTTTCAACCAGAGGCCGATATGGTGAAATCGCGCCCTGTTTCAGCAAGGAGGCCAGACATGCGCGCAATGATCATGACCAACACCGGTGACCCGGACGTGTTGCAGATGACCGAGACCGACCGACCGGACTTCGGCGATGACGAGGTGCTGGTTCGCGTGCTGGCCGCCGGCGTCAATCCGATCGACACGAAGCTCAGGCGCAACGGCCTGTATTTCGGCAAGCCGCCGGCCATCCTCGGATGCGACGGCGCCGGCATCGTCGAGGCCGTCGGCAGCAGGGTCGAGGGCTTCCGCCCGGGCGATGAGGTCTATTACTGCTTCGGCGGACTGGGCCAGAAAAGCGGAAACTATGCCGAGTTTGCGGCCGTGCCCGAGGCCTTTCTGGCGCACAAGCCGGCCAGTCTCGATTTCAACGATGCCGCAGCGGCTCCGCTGGTGCTGCTGACGGCCTGGGAATCGCTGTTCGATCGCGCCCGCATCCGTGGCGGTCAGAAGGTGTTCATCCATGCCGGCGCCGGCGGCGTCGGCCATGTTGCGATCCAGCTGGCCGTGACAGCCGGCTGCGAGGTGGCCACGAGCGTCAGCTCGCCGGAAAAGGCCGATCTGGTGCGGGAGCTGGGAGCCTCCCTGGCCATCAACTACCGCGAGGAGGATGTCGCCGAAGCCCTGCTCGACTGGACCGACGGGCAAGGCGTGGATGTCGCCTTTGACACCGTCGGCGGCGAGGCCTTCAGGCAGCTGATTCCGGCCGTGAAGGTCTATGGCGATCTGGTCACGATCCTGCAGGTGCCGGAGGATTGCGACTGGAAAACCCTGCGGCTACGCAACATCCGCATCTCGCAGGAACTGATGCTGACGCCGATGGTGCTGAACGTTCCCGGCGCGGCCGAGCATCAGGCCGCCATCCTCGATCAGTGTGCGCAGCTGTTCGAGGAGCGCAGGCTCTCGGTCTATGTCTCGGACGTGCTGCCGCTGGCGCAGGCGGCCGAGGCGCATCGCCGCATCGAGGAAGGCCACATGGCCGGCAAGCTGGTGCTGAAGGTGGCCGACTAGGCCTCGCGCTGCAGCCCTTCCGTCAGCCTTCTCAGATCGTCCTCTTCCAGCGTTTCGCGGCTCAACAGTTCCCTAGAGCAGCGCTCGAGCACGTCGCGGTTGCGTTCCAGCATGGCGGTGGCGCGCTCGAACTGCGCACCGATGATCTTGCGCACCGCCTCGTCAATGGCCTGGGCCGTCGAGGCCGAGATCTGACACCCACCCATCGGCATCTCGGCCTGTTTTCCGAGAAATCCCGGCTGGTGCTGCTCATAGACCACATAGCCTAGCGCTTCGTCCATGCCGTAGCGGGTGACCATGTCACGGGCGATATCGGTCGCCTTGGCCAGATCGTCCGCCGCGCCCGTGGAAAGATGGCCAAAGACGAGCTTCTCGGCCGCCCGCCCGCCCAGAAGCACGGCGATCTTGTTCTCCAGCTCCTCGCGCGTCATCAGATAGCGGTCCTCGGTGGGGCGCTGAATCGTGTATCCCAGCGCGCCGATGCCGCGCGGAATGATGGACACCTTGTGCACCGGATCGGTCCCCGGCAAGCCCAGTGCGACCAACGCATGGCCCATTTCATGATAGGCTACGATTTCCCGCTCGCGCGGATTGAGCATCCGGTTCTTCTTTTCCAGACCCGCGACGATGCGCTCGATGGCCCGCGTGAAATGATCGGATGTCACGGCCTCGGCATCGTCCCGGGTCGCCAGCAGTGCCGCCTCGTTCACGAGGTTGGCGAGGTCTGCCCCGGAAAAACCGGTCGTCAGCGCAGCGATGCTGGCCGCATCCACGTCCTCGGCCAGCTTCACCTTTTTCATGTGCACCTTCAGGATCTGCTCGCGGCCCTGCTTGTCGGGCCGGTCCACCAGCACCTGACGATCGAAACGCCCGGCGCGCATCAGCGCGGGATCCAGAATCTCGGGGCGATTGGTCGCGGCGATGATGACGATACCAGCGCTGGCATCGAAGCCATCCATTTCGACCAGAAGCTGATTCAGGGTCTGCTCGCGCTCGTCATGCCCGCCGACGGGTCCCGCCGAGCTGCGTGAGCGCCCGAGCGCATCCAGCTCGTCGATGAAGATGATGGCCGGTGCCGATTGTCTGGCCTGCTCGAACAGATCCCGCACCCGGGCCGCGCCGACCCCGACGAACATCTCGACGAACTCCGAGCCGGAGATCGAGAAGAACGGGACCCCGGCCTCGCCGGCCACGGCTCTGGCGAGCAGCGTCTTGCCGGTTCCGGGCGGGCCGACCAGCAGCACACCCTTGGGGATGCGGGCACCAAGGCGCCCCCAGTGGGCCGGGGATTTCAGAAACTCGACAACCTCCATCAGCTCCTGCTTCGCCTCGTCCACACCGGCCACATCCTCGAAATGGACACCGGTATCCTTCTCGACCAGCACCTTGGCCCGGCTCTTGCCGATGGAAACCAGGCCGCCGCCCATGCCCTGCCGGTCGGCCATGCGGCGGATGAAGAACAGCCAGATGCCGATAAAGATCAGCGTCGGTGCAACCCAGGAGATCACGTTCTCAAGGAAGTGGCTTTCGATGACCTTCGAATAGGTAACCCCATACTGATCCAGATGGCGCGCAAGCTCCGGGTCCACGCGCGCGGCCACGACCGCGTGCAGCCGCTCGCCCGAATCCTTGAGCTTGCCGGTGATGTAATCCTCGGTGATGACCACATCGCTGATCCGCCCTTCCTTCAGATACTGCTCGAACTGGCTGAACGGCACCTGCTCGGTCTGGGTCATGGATGTGAACATCCAGTGCTGCAGCAGCAGCACGCCCAGAAAGGCGATGATCATGTAGGTGATGTTGATCTGGCTCTGCTTGTTCATGGGCTGCCTCCGGTCGGCTGGGTATCGTTTGCGTTTTCTATCTTTCGGGGTTCCCCAGAACGATTTCAAGATCCATTTCCTGTCCCGACCGCCAGATATGCAGCCGCAGACGATCCCCGATATCGTGGGCATCCAGGACATCCAGCAGGTCCCGATGGCTGCTCACCGGCTTTCCATCCGCTTTCAGAATCACGTCGCCCGGCACAATGCTCTCGCCCAGAAGCACGCGGGTCGGCCGAAGACCAGCCGCCTCCGCCGGTGAACCGGGCTCGACATCCAGAACCAGCAGCCCCTTGACCCCGAGCCGGGCCAGGATGCGGCGGCTGATGCTCTCATCGGTGACGATGCCAAGCCAGGGGCGCACCACCTTGCCATGCGCAATCAGCTGCGGAACGATGCGATTGGCGGTATCCGACGGTATCGCGAAACCGATTCCGGCATAGGCTCCGGAAGGCGAATAGATGGCCGTATTCACGCCGATCAGTCGCCCGGCCGAGTCCAGCAACGGCCCGCCGGAGTTGCCGGGATTGATCGCCGCATCGGTCTGAATCAGATGCCGGATCACGCCCTCCTCGCCTCGAATGCTGCGATCCAGCGCCGAGACGACGCCGCTCGTCAGCGTATGATCCAGCCCGAAGGGATTGCCGATGGCGAAGGCCTTCTGGCCAACCTGAAGCTCGTCGCTCCGGCCGAGCGGGATCGGCGGCGGCGGATCGAACGGCACATTGATGCGTAGCACGGCGAGATCATGCTCCGGGCTGGAGCCGATCAGCACGGCAGAATAGGCGCGACCATCGGCCAGCCGCACCTCGGCCTGGCTTGCTCCACGGATGACATGGAAATTGGTGACCACATGGCCCTCGCGGTCCCAGATGAACCCGGAACCGGTTCCCTTCGGCGTTTCATAGACCATGCGCGTCCAGGGGTCGATGACGCGAGCCAGCGTCGAGATGTAGACCACCGAAGGGCTGACCAGGCGATAGAGCTCGATCGTGCTCTTTTCATCCATGGCCAGATCGCCGCGCGGCGT
>CAZDLB010000103.1:0-6077 GCA_964505995.1 uncultured Zetaproteobacteria bacterium | reverse complement strand
GAGGCGCAGAACCGCGATTTCTCGAAATCCTTCGTGGCGGTAAAGCCGCCATGCGCCGGGGTATCCTGATGCCCGACGGCAAGGGATGACCGTGGCGGTGGCCCGAAGCGCTGAAGCCCGCGCACATGGCAGGCGGCACAGGTTACGCCTGCATGCCTGAGCGGCAGTTCCTCCGATGCCGAGTCGGGCAATCTCGCATCCCGGTCAAAGCCCTCGTCGTGTTTCAGGCGTGCTGCGATCGAGGCGGCCATGTCCCTGCCATCGGTGTAGCGTTGTTCATCCAGCGGCGCATGACAGCGCAGGCAATCGTTCGCCTGCTGATGGCCCATGTCGGGAAACTGGCCGACCAGGCCGGATGAGTAGGCCTGCGCATGCAGGCTGTTCTTCCAGGCGTCGAACTGCGGGCGATGACACTGGGCACAGGCTTCCGGATGCAGGTTCGTTTCCAGCCTCGACCAGTCGTGCGGGGACGCCGCTGTTGTCGCCCGCGGGCTGTCCCAGTAGTCGTCCGGAAGCCCGGGATCAACCCCCGGGGAGGAGACCGGATGGCTGGCTGCAGCCATCAGCAGCAAGCCCGAACAAACAAGCGATACTGCCATCCCCACCTGTTTCATCTGCCACTCCTGCACCTGTCTTTTCCGCCAGAAACAGGGCGGCCCGCAGGCCGCCCGCGGTTTGGCCGGTCATTATTTCCGATGTTCGCGCAGATACTGCATCCGGTAGGCGCGATAATAGGCCGCCATGGCTGTCAATTCCTTCGAATCCTTGGCAAAGGGCTTGCCCTTCATCGGATTGAGCATGCAATAGTTGATCATCTGGTCCAGCGTCACCACATCGCCGACCATCTTGACGAAATGCGGGAAGTTCTGATTGCGATCGAAATGCAGGAACTCGTAGCCGGAATGACAGGATGCACAGGACATGCCCGAGGTGCCAAGCTGCTCGTCATGCCAGAGCTTTCTGCCAAGCGCCACGGCCTGCGAGAAGTTGTCGAAGGCATGATCGCGGATCGGCGTATTCCCCGGCGTGCCCCACTGACCTTTCGCAGGCTTCATCGAACAGGGATTGCATGGGTTCGCATGCGTCTTCATGCTGCATGGATTGCATGGATTGCCGGCCGCCATCGCAGGGGCTGTCCCCAGCCCCAGGGCGAACAACATCGTCATCATGATCGCTACTCGCTTCATCGTTTCTTCCTCCTTGGCCCCGATCGGGGGATGCAGGGGAGTCGTCGCCAAAGAGGTCCTCTTACAAAAAAAGAGCCCCGCAGTTCAGCGGGGCTCCTCCGATTCAACATACTCCTACCACTTGCCGCTGCAGGGGTTGCACGGATTCATCTTGCCATGCTCCTTCATGTCGCACGGATTGTGTTTCTTCTCATGCTTCATGTCGCACGGGTTGCAGGGGTTCATCCTTTCATGCTTCATCGAACATGGATTGCATGGGTTATGACCCTTCATCTGTTTCATCGCGCATGGATTGCATGGATTCATCTCATGGTGGCCGGCCATCGCAGGCAGGGAGAATGCTCCCACCATCAGGGCCAGGGCCGCTGTCATTCCCAGTAGCTTCTTCATATCCTTCTCCTCAATCATTGATTCAACGTCAGGGCAGCCTTCGCCCCCGCCGCAAACTGAGTCGCAGGAAGAACGCTCTTTCTTACAGGATGAGTTTCAGCACTCGCCGGTTGGACAGACGCAGGCCGGTTTCGCCGCCTCGATATAGGCCGATACGACATAGTCCTCGACACCCCGATCCGGCGCCCAGTCGCGGATGAACTCGCGCGATTCATCCTTCGGCGCAATGACGATATCCTGAAACCCGGCTTCGGCCAGCATGCGCTCGAGATCATCGATCAGCTCGGCCCCCGCCATGCAGCCCGCATGCAGATACGGATCATTTTTCATCTCCTCGGGCATCTCGGCCGTAGCCACGACATCGGAGATGGCCAGGCGCCCGCCCGGCTTGAGCACGCGGAAGGCATCGCGGAAGACCTGCGGCTTGTCCGGCGACAGATTGATCACGCAGTTCGAGATGATGACATCGGCCGTGTTGTCGGCCACCGGCAGATGCTCGATCTCGCCCAGCCGGAACTCGACATTGGTGAACCTCCCCTTCTCGGCATTGGCCCGCGCCTTGGAGATCATCGCCGGCGTCATGTCCACACCGATCACATGCCCGGATTCGCCGACCTCCTGGGCGGCCAGAAACGCATCGAAGCCGCCGCCGCTGCCAAGGTCGATGACGACCTCGCCGGGCTTGAGCGCCGCAATCGCCCTGGGATTGCCGCATCCCAGCCCCATGTCCGCGCCCTCGGGCACGCTGGCGAGCTCTTCCTCGGAATAGCCCAGACGCGTCGAAATCAGCGTATTGATTGCGGCATCATCGGATACACCGCAGCAGCTCGATGCCTCACCGCAGCAGGCTCCATTCTCGCTCGCCTCGGCCACCCTGGCATAGGACGAACGGACATGCTCCCGTACCTGATCAGCTTTCACACTCATGCATGCAATCTCCTTCAATTCATTGTTCTCGATGGCACCTGGGGCACCTAAATTCTTTCTCTGCGCGGTACTCGTCAGGCTGCATCGTCCAATGCTCCGCCGCAACTCGAGCCCTGCCCCGCCGTGCAGCCATAGCAGTGATCCATGACCACGACCGGATGCTCCCGCATCCGTTCGGGCTGCACATCGCGCAGATGCAGACGGCCGCCCTGCCGATCGGTAATCGGCAGGTCCAGCATCTGGTTGAAATCGCAGTCGTAGACAAAGCCCCGCCAGTCCACGCTGATGAGCGTGCGGCACATGACCTGCTCCAGGTTCTCCGGACGATAGGCATCCTTGAGCAGCTGCATGTAATCGGCGAACATCCCCCTGGAAACCAGCCAGCTGCCGAAGCGCTGGATCGGCATATTCGTGATCGTGAAGAGCTGATCGAAGCGGATGCCGAAGCGCTCACCCAGCTCACGCTTGTAGGCCGCCTCCAGCTCGCTCTGTGGCGGCGGCAGGCTCGCCCCCTGCGGGTTGTAGACCAGATTCAGCCTCAGGCCGCCGCCCATGCCGTAACCCAGGGCGTTCAGCCGCTGCAGGCCCGCAATGCTGGCCTCGAAAACGCCGTTGCCGCGCTGCGCATCGACATTGTCCTCCAGATAACAGGGCAGCGAGGCCACGACCTCGACCTGCTCGGCAGCCAGAAAATCCGCCAGCCATTCGTAGCCGGGTTCCTCAAGAATGGTCAGATTGCAGCGATCCATGACCTGGATGCCGATTTCGCGGGCGGCATGGACCAGCCTTCGGAAATCCGGATTCATCTCCGGCGCACCACCCGTCAGATCCAGGGTGCTCACATCCAGCCGCCGCATGGCTGCGATCACCTCATCCACGGTCTCGGGTGCCATGACCTCGGTACGCCTCGGACCCGCATTGACATGGCAGTGGATGCAGCTCTGATTGCATCGATAGCCGAGATTGACCTGCAGCGTCTCGATGCCGCGACGCCGGATCGCGGGAAAATCGGTCGTTTCAAGTCGGGGGCGCATCGCATGCATGCTCGTTTTCTCCTAGCCTCTTCGCGTCGCAAGCTGTCCATCCTCGCCTTTGATGTCCAATCGCAGGCCTGTGCAGCAGCGGGCCTTGCATGAGTCGGACTTACGTCTTGATTCTTACGGATCCTTTTGCGGAGCCCTTTCGGCGCCGACGGCGCTTGCGAATCATGGGCTGAAACGTAATATCCAGCCCTGAGGAGCATACGCAGGAATGAAGGGAGAGAATGATGACGGTGGATGATGTATTGAAGGCTGTTCGCGAGGGGCGTCCTTTGCATGACGAGGATCTTTCGGGTCTGGATTTTTCCAATCAGGATCTGTCGGGAGCGGATCTTTCCGGCTGCAATCTTTCCGGCTGCAATCTGCGCGGTGCCAACCTGAAAGGAGCGGACCTGTCCAACTGCAACCTGACCAAGGCCGACCTGCGTGGCGCCGATCTTTCCGACGGCAGCATCTACGGCGCGGACCTCCGCGGAGCCAGGCTGCGCCGCTGCAACCTGACGCACACCATCCGCACCAATGCCAGAATCCGCAAATGGGCCATGAAGGGCACCTTCATCGCCGGCCCCACGGCCTACGTCGACTGACATGACGAACATTCAGTCCCTGCCGGGCGCCTTTCCGCTGCATGAGGACCGCGATTTCCTCAGCGAAAGCGAATGGGTGATCTTCAAGCTGCTGTGCCGCCCGATCGACAGCCTGGCCGGGGATGATGCCGCCGAGCTTTCCCGGGCCACCGGCGGCCAGGTCACGCCCGGGCGCTGCGACGAACTGATCCGTATCGTGCGCATCAAGGCGCTGCCCGGCCTGGGCTCATGGATTGCCCGGCTGATGGCCGAGGCCGGTTTCAACGATGACGATGTCCGTCATCTCCCGGCTGCGGAGATCACCGGCCGAATCAACGAGCGCGCGGGCTATCCGCTTTGCAACGAGGCCACGACGCGCGCGCTGGCGGCGCTGCAGCTGCAGTGGCGCGGCGCCGAATCCGCCTGAAGCCAAGGAACCAGACATGACCGAACGCATACTCGTCACCGGCGGTGCCGGATATATCGGCGCCAATCTTGCCGCAGCCCTGGTCAAGCGACCCGGCACGGATGTCGTGGTCGTGGACGACTTCTCCTCCGGCGACTGGCGCAACCTGATCCATGTGGACTGCGAGGTGCGGGCCCTGGACTGCGACGATCCGGCCCTGCTCGACGAGATCGCCGCCGGAGGCTTTTCTGCGGTATTCCACGAGGCCGCCATCACCGACACCACGGTCATGGACCAGCGGCGGATGGTCGAGGTCAACACCAATGCCTTCGCCAAACTGCTTGAGGCCACCTGCGCCTCCGGAACAAGGCTGATCTACGCCTCCTCGGCCGGCACCTACGGCAATTCGCCGGCACCGAACCGCATCGGTCATGGTGAGGAGCCGGAGAACATCTACGGCTTTTCCAAGCTGGCCATGGATCGCATCGCCCGCCGCTGGCATGAGCGCCATCCGGCGCCCGTGATCGGCCTGCGCTATTTCAACGTCTATGGCCCGGGCGAGCATCACAAGAATGAGCGCGAGGGCAACAAGACCGCCTCGATGATGCTGCAGCTCTACGAGCAGGTGAAGGCCGGCCGCAACCCCCGCCTGTTCAAGCATGGCGAACAGAAGCGCGACTTCGTCTACATTCGCGATGTCATTGGCGCCAACCTGGCGGCATTGGATGCGCCGCGCTCCGGCGTCTGCAATGTCGGTTCAGGAAAGGCGCGCAGCTTCAATGATGCCGTGGCCATCCTCGGCGACGCGCTGGGCCGGACGCTTGAGGTCGAGTATTTCGACAACCCCTACCCATTCTACCAGATGCACACCGAGGCCGACCTCGCGGAAAGCGAGGCCCTGCTGAACTGGCAGCCGCAATGGAGCCTGGAAAAGGGATATCGCGAATACATCGCGCTGCTGGAGCGCGGCCACCGCGGCCCGGTGGAAACGGCATGAGAAGCGCCCTGCTGCTGCCCGTGCTGTGGGCCCTGCTGCTGGCCTCCTGCGTCTACGAGCCCGTGCATCAGGGCAACCGCATCAAGCCGGAGAATGCCTGGCTGATCCAGAAGGGCGACACCAGGTTCCGCGTCGAGCAGACGCTCGGCACACCGGTGCTGCACGATGCGCTGCACCCGAACCGGGCCACGTACATCGAGCAGTACGAGGACGAGGCATCCGGTGACATCAAGACCCGGGGCATCGAGATCACCTATGACGAGGCGCTGCGCGTCGTGAACATCCGGCGTTTCGGCCTGGACGAGAAATAATGGCACTGAAGCCTCCCGGCAGCCGTTCCAACGTCGATCTGGCCATCTACGGCTCGCTGATGCTGCTGCAGCTGGCGGTATTCATCGGCGGACACGCGATCATCGGCTATCTGCTGCTGCATCTCCTCGGCATCGGCGAGGGCATGCCGGCCATCGTTGAATTCACGGGCCTGTCCCCGACTCTCGTCTGGCTGATCATCGTGGCGACGATCGCGCTGGATGGCTGGGTGGCCTACCATCGCTGGCTGGAGCG
>CAZDLB010000102.1:0-6136 GCA_964505995.1 uncultured Zetaproteobacteria bacterium | reverse complement strand
CTGACGATGCAGGGCGCAAGCTACCTTGCGATCCGGACCGAGGGCGCGATCCGGGCCCGGGCGCTTGCAGCCTCGCGCATCTTCGCGGTCGCGACGGTGGCGCTGTTCGCGCTCGGCGGCTGGCTCGTTTCAGGAATGTCCGGCTACCGCGTGGCCGGCGGGCTCGATCCGGCCGGTGCGTCGAATCCGCTGGGCAAGCAGGTCGTCGTCGAGGCCGGCGCGTGGCTTGCGAACTTCCAGGCGCATCCGGCGCTGTGGATCGTGCCCCTGCTGGCGATGCTTGCCGCGCTTGCGGTGCTGTTCGTCCGGCGTGATGGCGTGCGCTTCGTCGCAAGCTCGCTGGCCGTGGCCGGGATCATTCTCACGGCCGGCATCGCGCTGTTTCCGTTCCTGCTGCCCTCGAGCCTGAATCCCGATCACAGGCTGACGATCTGGGATGCGAGCGCGAGCCGGCAGACGCTGGGGCTGATGCTGATCGCCGCAGGAGTCTTCGTGCCGCTGATCCTCGGCTACACGGCCTGGGTCTTCCGTGTGCTCTCCGGGCGCATCACGCCCGGAACGATCCTTGAGAACGAACATTCGGCCTACTAGGAGGTTGCGATGTGGTATGTCATCTGGATCGCCGTTGCGCTGCTTGCCGTCTGGGCAGGCCGGCGCGCGGCGCTGACACTCGATGGATAAAGGAGAAGAGAAAGCGATGCGCATGAAGATTCGACATGAAAAGGGCGCGCGTTTCACGGCTGAATGCCGTGGACACCGGGTCACGATCGATCAGCCGCGCGACAACGGCGGTTCCGATGCCGGCATGACACCGCCGGAGTTGATGGCGGCATCGCTTGCCGGCTGCATCGGCTTCTATGTGGCGCGCTACTGCGAGCAGGCCGGCATCGATCCCGAGGGACTGGCCGTGGACTGCGACTGGCGGGTTGGTGGTGCGCCGAAGATGATCGAGCATTTCGAGGTGGTCATCCGGCTTCCGCATTGTCCCGAGGCGCGGATGCAGGCCGTGGAGCGCGTCGCGAACTCCTGCCTGATCCACCATACGCTGTGCGGCGAGCCCGAGATCCGCGTGCGCCTGGAGAAGCCATGAGCGGCATCTGGAGCTGTCCCGCATGTGGGGCGGGCAACCGCCTGCCGATGGAGCGGATTCGCAACGGCGAAGCCGCAAACGTGGTCTGCGGCAAGTGCAGGCAGCCGCTGTTTCCTCCCCGCCCGCTGAATGTCGGCCATACGGATTTCGAGCAGCGGGTGATGGCGGCGCCGTTGCCGGTGCTGGTGGACTTCTGGGCGCCGTGGTGCGGTCCATGCCGCATGATCGGCCCGGAGCTGGAGAAGCTGGCGGCTCAGATGGCCGGCCGGGTCATCATTGCCAAGGTCAATATCGACGAGAACGAGCCCTTGGCCGCGCGCTTCGGCATCCGCGCCGTGCCGACGATGCTGCTGGTGAAGAACGGACAGATCGTGGACACGATTCAGGGCGCGATGCCGGCCCCGGCGATTCGCCAGCGGCTTGAGGCCGTGCTTTGAAGCAGACGCTTGCCCGCATCGTCCACTGCCCGCCGATGGGCATGCTGGTGTTTGCGGCCGTGCTTCTGGGGCTTGCGCCGTTCGTCCCCGAGCCGCATCTGGTCGAGAAGCTGCGCATGGCGGCCCATGGCGAGCTCACTCGTCCGACCGACATCTTCGATCTGTTCTGGCACAGCTGGCCGCTCATCTGGATTGTGCTGCGGCTGCTGACGCCTGCGGCCAGTTGCCGCATCCCCGAGAGCAGGCAATGATCCTTGTGGATCTGGCGATGCTCGGGCTGATCCTGGCGCTGTGCTGGAGCGGCTATCGGCGGCGGCGTCCATGGCTGGAGTTTCTGGTGCTGATGCTGATGCAGATGGGCCGTGGCCGCAGCGCTCTGATGCAGCTGCTGGGTTTCGGGCCGATCACGGTCGGCTGGCTGCTCATGTGCCACTGGATCAATACACACGGCTGGCATGGCACGGCCGCAGGCCTTGTGCTGCTGGCGATGACCGTGGGGCTGGCGCTGATGCGCGGCTTTGAGGAGATGCAGAAATGGGAAAAAGGCTCATGCGATTCCCTGCAATGATGGCGGCATGGCTGCCGGCGGTGGCCCTGGCCGATCCGCTGGATCGCGGCGAGGCCTATACCGAACGGGGCGCGCCGCCCGACTGGATGGATGGCGTGGATTTCGGCTGGCTGCTGGTGGATTACGGGGTCTTTGCGATCGTCGTCGTCGCTTTCGGCTGGGTGCTGCTGCGCCGGCCGCAGTGGTTCGAGCAATTCGAGGCCCTGCTCAGCGCGCCGTTCGGAATGCTGTTCCGCGCCGCATCGGGCCTGCCGGTTCTGCTGCGCGAGCTGGCGCAGGGACTGATCGGCCTCGTCATTCTGGGGCTGGTCGTCGGCTGGGTGTTCTTCTGCCAGTGGCTGAGCCATCATCATCTGGGCGCGATCGCGATGGCGGGGCTGGCGCTGCTCGCCGTGATTCTGGTGCGGCTCGTCAAGCGCAGCGAGTCGCGGGAGGCCGCATGAACGACTGGGAGGCACGCTATCGTGCCGGTGAAACCGGCTGGGATCGCGGTGGCCCGAGTCCGGCGCTGGATGCGTTTCGGGCGCGAGGGCTTAAGCCCTGCCGCATCCTGGTTCCGGGCTGTGGCCGGGGGCATGAGGTCGTGGCGCTGGCGCGGGCCGGTTTTGCCGTGACGGCCATCGATATCGCGCCGTCGGCCACCAAGCATCTTGGCGCTGAACTGGATGCGGCGGGAGTGACGGCCGAGGTCGTGCTCGGTGATCTGTTCGCGTATTGCCCGGACGCTCCGTTCGATGCGGTCTATGAGCAGACCTGCCTGTGCGCGATCCGGCCGGATCAGCGCAAGGACTATGAGCGCAGGCTTTACGACTGGCTGAAGCCGGGCGGCAGGCTTTATGCGCTGTTCATGCAGACCGGTGCCGAAGGCGGCCCGCCGTTTCACTGCGATCTGCTCGCGATGCGCAGGCTGTTTGCCGATGACCGCTGGCAGTGGCCGGATGCCGAGCCGCCGGTGCTGGCGCCGCATCGCGGCGGCCGCTTCGAGCTCGGCTACGTATTGGTCCGGAGATAGCCGCTGGCGATCTACAAGCGTTTCCTCGATGGCGTGCCCTGGTATCTGGCGCGCCATTACTGGTGGGCCTATCTGTGGCGCAAGGGCATCTGGTTCTTCGATCATCAGCCGGTCATCAATGCCATCCTGTTTGGCCAGTACCGGCGGCTGATGCAGCAAACCCTGTCGCGCTTCCATCCCGGCGAGGGCGAGCGCACGCTGCAGCTGACCTGCGTATACGGTGAACTCACACCACACCTGTGCGAGCGCAGCCCGGATGCGTTGCATCTGATGGATGTCTGCATGGATCAGCTGCATCTGGCCCGGCGCAAATGCCGGCGCCCTATCCATGCGGCGCGCATGAATGCCGAGAGCCTTGGCTATCGCGACGACTGCTTCGATCATGTCATTCTGTTCTTTCTGCTGCATGAGATGCCGCCGGAGGCGCGCAGGAATACGTTGAACGAGATGCTGCGCGTCACAAGAGCAGGCGGCTCCATCCTGATCACCGAATATGCCGAACGTCCCAGTCGCCATCCGCTCTACCGTTTTGCTCCGTCGCGCTGGCTGCTGGGCAGGCTGGAGCCCTTTCTGCCCGGATTCTGGGAGGAGGATCTCGATGCCCGGCTCAAGGAGGCTGCGGCGCGGTGCGGCAAGGCCCTGACCCGGAACGCCGAGAGCCGGGTGTTTGCCGGATTCTACCGCATCCTCGAATATCGCGTGGAGATGGGCCAGGCTGACGTCGCCTAGGGTTAGGGCCTGTTCACACTTATTCTTGATGATGGCGATTCGGTCATGATTCCGCCTCGCGCCTGGATTGGCCGACATTTCGGCCAGCGGCGCCAATACCAAAATGAGTGTGACCAGGCCCTAGTTCGCAAACACCATCCGGATGCCTTCGAGGATCATGTTGACGGCAATGATGGACAGCAGCATGCCGGTCAGCTTCTCCAGCGCGTTCAGGCCACGCGGACCCAGCAGCTCGGAAGTCAGCCGGCCGAGCAGGAAGATGATCAGTGACACGGCGATGGCGACGGCAATCGCGGCCAGCAGCGCGATCTGCGAGACATCCTCGCGTGCCGCGAGGAAAAGCACGGTGGCCACGGCCGAAGGGCCGGCGATCGACGGCATCGCAATCGGCACGACCAGCGGGTCGGCGGCCGTGGCTTCATCCGCATGGAAGAGTTCGGCGGCCGATGAGAAGATCATCTTCAGCGCGATCAGGAACAGGACGATGCCGCCGGCCACATGCAGCGCGGCCTGGCTGATGCCGAGCCAGATCAGGAGTCGCTGCCCAAGCAGCGCGAACAGCGTCAGGATCAGCGCCGCGATCGCCATCTCCCGGCTCACCGAGCGCATGTAGCGACCGGCGGGAAGCCGGCCCAGCACGCTGAGAACAAACGGCAGGTTGCCGAACGGGTCGATGACCAGCAGCAGCGGTATGGCCAGGCTCAGGATGTCCATGTCTCTAATATAGGGCCTTGATCCGCGCTCCACCAAGGGTCTGTGGCGGAAGGTGGCGGCATTTGGCATCGTTGGCGGATGCGGCTGATCGATTCCCATTGCCATCTGGCCGATGCGCGTTTCACGGACGGGCTTGCGGATGTGATCGAGCGCTCGCGCAAGGCGGGCGTGACCCGCTGGGTCGTGTCTTCGGCCTGCAGCGGGGAATGGGACCGGCTGCTCGAGCTTGCGGATGCCCATGCGGGGCTTCATCCCGCGCTCGGCATTCATCCCTGGTACTGCGATCGCCATCGCGATCTGCATCTTCGCAGGCTTCGCCAGCTGCTTTCCCGCGCGGTCGCACTCGGCGAATGCGGTCTGGACTTCGGCGCTGGCCGGCCGGATCCGGCCGTGCAGGAACATTGGCTGGAACAGCAGCTGCTGCTGGCCGAGGGCCTGGGTCTGCCGGTGATCCTGCATACCCATAAATCGCTGGACAGGCTGATCCAAATGCTGAAGCGCCATCCCGGCATCCGCGGTGTGGTGCATGGCTTTGCCGGCTCACTGGTGCAGGCAAGCCGCCTGATCGATCTGGGAATGTATCTCGGCTTCGGCACGCTGCTGCTGAAGTCGGAGCGCATTCGCAAAGTGGCGGCCGGGCTGCCACTGGAGACGCTGCTGCTGGAATCCGATGCGCCGGATCAGTCGCTGGACAAGGGGCGGCTCAACGAGCCTGCCGTTCTGCCGCGCGTGCTTGATGAAATGGCGCGCATTCGCAGGCTTCCGGCCCTGGAACTGGCGGCCAGGTGCAATGCCAATGCCGCCAGGCTGTTTGCGATCGGATCGGAGGACGCATGAGTTACGATGCCCGGATTGCGCAGGAGCGCACCCATATCCTGGTCGGGGATGCCGGACTTGAGTTCCTGAAATCCCGCCATGTCGCCGTCGTCGGACTGGGCGGCGTCGGCGGAGCGGCCGCCGAGGCGGTGGCCCGTGCCGGCATCGGCGGCATGACCATCGTCGATCATGATACCGTCGGGCTGTCGAACATGAACCGGCAGATCGTCTGCACGATGGATGCGCTGGGACGTCCGAAGGCCGAGGTCATGGGCGAGCGCATTCGAAGCATCAACCCGGACATCCGGCTCGATGTCTGGTCGGTGTTTCTGAGTCCGGACAATATCCACCGGCGGCTTGAGGGCGCCGGCTTTGACTATGTGCTCGACTGCATCGATTCGGTGGCCTGCAAGGCGATGCTGGTGGCGGCCTGCCAGGATCTCGGCATCCCCGTGGCCTCAAGCCTCGGTGCCGGTGGCAGGCTGGATGTGACCCAGGTCCGCATGGCCCGGCTTGCCGAAACCTGGAACTGCGGCCTGGGCGCGAATCTGCGACGCAGGCTGCGGCGCATGGGGAAATCACTGGACTATCCGGTCGTGTTCTCCCCCGAAAGACCGATCCGGCCGCTGCCGCAGCAGCCGATTCCGAATGATCCGGACGCGCATCCGCGGGCCGTCAACGGGACGATCTCCTACATGCCGAACCTGTTCGGCTTCATGCTGGCCGGTTATGTGATCAAGCGGATGCTGGAGGGCTCGGGGATAGCCTCG
>CAZDLB010000101.1:0-6202 GCA_964505995.1 uncultured Zetaproteobacteria bacterium | reverse complement strand
GCGCCGCACTTGTCGCACATGTTGCCCTTGGCCACGGCGTCCTCGCCGAGCCTTTCCTTCGCCTCGCGGCGCTTGGCCTCGAGCTCCGGCGTGGACAGCTGGCCCTCCATCATGCCGATGGACACCAGATGCTGCTGGATGACCTCGCCGATCTCGGCGACGATGGACGGCATGTACTTGCCGCCGCGCTTGTAGTAGCCGCCGCGCGGATCGAACACGGCCTTGAGCTCCTCGACGAGGAACGTGACATCGCCGCCCTTGCGGAAGATGGCCGAAATCACGCGGGTCAGCGCCACGATCCACATGAAATGCTCCATGTTCTTCGAGTTGATGAAGATCTCGAACGGCCGCCGGTGCGTCGAGCCGTCCGGCTCGGTGATGACGACATCGTTGATCGTGATGTACATCGCATGCTCGGAGTTCGGCGTCTTGATCTTGTAGGTGCTGCCCTCGAGCACATCGTCGCGCTCCAGCAGCGGTGCGATGGCGGTCACATTGCTCTGCGCCTCGGCCTCCTCCTGAGGCTTGACGACCTCGAACCCGGTAATCTTCTTCTCAATCTTCGTTGCCATAGTCATTCTCCTGCGGGCTTCTTCGCGGCCCATGTCCTGGTTTCGCGGGTGTTGTCGGCGGCCTGCGGCCAGTGCGGCTGCATTGGCCGGCCCTCGATGTAGTCGCGGAACAGCTTTTCCAGATGCGACCAGTCGTGCTTATCCCCGTTTGCCATTGCTCCCTCCTGCGCCCCCGCTGCGCATGGCCAGCATGCGGCCGAGCATGCGGGACCGCCCTTGCATCCATTCGTGCAGCGCAGGCGCCTGGGCGCCTTGAACACCCCGACTCGGGGCCACCGGGCGCTGCTTCCGGTGCGGCATGCCGGCCCGCGGCAGCGCCGCCATCACCCACAGGTTGATCGGCGGAAAGCGCAGCTCGGGCCAGTCGATGCGGCGGTTCATCAGAACTTGCCGTAATACCCTTCTTTCAGGGCGTCGAACAGGTTCGCGGCGGTGTGGATCTCGCCGTCGTATTCGACCTCCTCGTTGCCCTTGAGCTCGACCTCGGTGCCGTCCTCGAGCTTGAAGCGGTAGGTCGTGTTGGCCAGGTCCTCCTCCTTGACCAGCACGCCCTGGAAGGCCTCGGGGTTGAAGCGGAAGGTCGTGCAGCCCTTCAGTCCCTGCTCGTAGGCATAGAGGTAGATGTCCTTGAAATCCTCGTAGGGGAAGTCCGTCGGCACGTTCGCCGTCTTCGAGATCGACGAATCCACCCAGCGCTGCGCCGCGGCCTGGATGTCCACATGCTGCTTCGGCGTGACCTCGTCGGCGCTGATGAAATAGTCCGGCAGCCGGTGCGCCTCGTCCTCGGCATAGGGCATCGCCTCGGGATCGACGAGCGCGCGGTAGGCCAGCAGCTCGAAGGAATAGACATCCACCTTCTCCTTCGTCTTGCGGCCCTCGCGGATGACGTTGCGGGCGTAGTGATGCGCGAACGAGGGCTCGATGCCGTTGGAGGCATTGTTGGCCAGGCTCAGCGAGATCGTGCCGGTTGGCGCGATCGAGGTGTGGTGCGTGAAGCGGCAGCCCTTCTCGGCCAGCTTCTCCAGCAGCTCGGCATCCTCGGGATTGCCGGTTTCGGCGAACTTCTGCATATAGCGCGAATAGCGCGCCCAGAGGATGCGGCCCTTGACACGATCGCCGACCTGGATGCCGTCCGCGGCCATCTCCGGGCGCTTGGCCATCATCTCCGGCGTGATCTCGAACTCCTGCTCCATGATCGGCGCCGGCCCCTTCTCCTCGGCCAGCTCCAGGCCGACCTGATAGCCGGTGCGCGCCATCTCGTAGGCGATCTTCTCGGTGAATTCGAGCGATTCCGGCGCGCCGTAGGGCACGCGCAGCATCGTCAGCGCGCTGCCCAGGCCCAGAAAGCCCATGCCGTGGCGGCGCTTGTTCATGATCTCCTGGCGCTGCTTCTCCAGCGGCAGGCCGTTGATCTCGACGACATTGTCGAGCATGCGCGTGAACACGGCCACGACCTCGCGGAAGGCTTCCCAGTCGAACCAGGCGTTGTCGGTGAACGGATCGCGCACGAACTTCGTCAGATTCACCGACCCGAGCAGGCAGGCGCCGTAGGGCGGCAGCGGCTGCTCGCCGCACGGGTTCGTCGCGCGGATCTCCTCGCAGAACCAGTTGTTGTTCATCCGGTTGACCTCATCGATCAGGATGAAGCCCGGCTCGGCGTAATCGTAGGTCGAGGCCATGATGACGTCCCACAGGCGCCTGGCCTTGATCGTTCTGTAGACGCGGCAGGCCACGAGACCGCGGTCGTCGCGGATCGCATTCTCCGGCGGGTTGGCGACCTTGCGGAAGACGATGCGGATCTCCGGGTCCTCCATCTCCGCCGGGCTGGCCGGGAAGACGAGATCCCAGTCGGCATCGTTCTTGACCGCCTCCATGAAGTCCTTCGTGACCAGCACCGACAGATTGAACTGCCGGAGCCTGCCGTCCTCGCGCTTGGCGCGGATGAAATCGATGATGTCCGGATGGGAGATGTCGAAGGTGCCCATCTGCGCGCCGCGGCGGCCGCCGGCGCTGGAGACCGTGAAACACATCTTGTCATAGATGTCCATGAACGACAGCGGCCCGGAGGTGTAGGCGCCGGCGCCGGATACATAGGCGCCCTTCGGCCTGAGCGTGGAGAACTCGTAGCCGATGCCGCAGCCGGCCTTCAGCGTCAGTCCGGCCTCGTGCACCATGGACAGGATGCCGTCCATCGAATCGGGGATCGTGCCGGACACGGTGCAGTTGATCGTGGACGTGGCCGGCTTGTGCGCCTCGGCGCCCGCATTGGACATGATGCGCCCGGCCGGGATGGCGCCGTTGGCCAGCGCCCAGGCGAAACGGTTGTGCCAGAACTCGCGCACGTCCTCGTTCTCGACCGCCGCGAGTGCGGTGGCGACGCGATCGTAGGTGGCCTGGATGTCGGCATCCACCGGGTTGCCGAACTTGTCCTTCAGCCGGTACTTCTTGTCCCAGATATCGAGCGACGCCTCCTGGAACGGGATATCGGCGGCGCTGGTGTGCGCCTCCTTCGTTTCGACGGCTGCGACGTTCGTGACTGGTTTGCTGGCGCTCATGCGGCTCCTCCCCAATGGCTTGTTGCTGTGCGTTGGCCTGCATGCCCCCTGCAGGCGCGGTGCCGGCGGATTTCGACCGGCTCAGGGCGCCAGTTTAGACACTATATCTTGGGTGTCAAGCAATCCTGGTCCACTAAAGATGGTGTTTTATCGCACACAATCCATGCACGGCTTATCCACAGGAAGTCCACCGGCGTTCCCCGCAGGCTCAGACTGAGAATAGCACATGCTTGCGCACGCGGTTGGAGAGAGGCCCGGCTCCTGATACGATGCGCAGCCCATGAGTTCGAATGCCAACGCACCCACGCCGACGACCTCCGCCCCCGAGCGCGAGGGGATGACCCATTTCGGCTATCAGAACGTCAGCGGCGCGGAGAAGGTGCGCCGCGTGATGGGCGTGTTCTCCTCGGTGGCCGGCCAGTACGATCTGATGAACGATCTGATGAGCGGCGGCATGCACCGGCTGTGGAAGCGCACGATGATCGCGCGCGCGGCCATCGGCGCCGGCAGCCGCGTGCTCGATGTCGCGGCCGGTTCCGGCGATATCGCTATCGGCCTGGCGAGGAAGATGGGCCCGTCCGGCCGCGTCGTGCTGACCGATCTGAATGGTCCGATGCTGGCCGAGGGCGCGCGCCGCGTCGTCGATGCCGGGCTGCTGCCCGGTCGCGCCGACTGCATCCAGTCCGACGGTACGCGCCTGGCCTTTGCCGATGACAGCTTCGACTGCGTCACGATCGCGTTCGGCATCCGCAACTTCCTCGACATCGAGGCGGGGCTGGCCGAGTTCCACCGTGTGCTCCGGCCCGGCGGCCAGTTCCTGTGTCTGGAGTTCTCGCGTCCGGTGCTGCCCGGCCTGGATGTGCTCTATGATGCCTATTCCTTCAATATCATTCCGCTGCTGGGCGAGAAGGTCGCCGGCGATCGCGACTCCTATCAGTATCTGGTCGAATCGATCCGCCGCTTTCCCGATCAGGAGCGCTTTGCGAAGCTGATTCGCGGCGCCGGCTTCGATCTGGTTCAGTACGAGAACATGACCGGCGGCATCGTGGCGCTGCATCGGGGATACAAGGTATGAGCGTCTTCTTCATGCCGCTCAGGCTGATTCCGGTGCCGGTGCAGTGCGTGGTCATGGCCACGGTGCTGGATCTGGTGCTCGGTCGCGACGAGAAGCTCAAGCCGTTCATTCGCGATCTGGAGGGCAGGGTCTTCCGCATCCAGGTGCGCGATACCGGCGCGGTGATGTTCCTGGGCTTCAGCCGCGGTCGCCCCTGGGTGCATCCGAGCCATGACGGCGACGTGGACGTGCGCCTGCAGTCGGACACGACCGGCTTTGCGCGCATGTGCTTTGCGCACGAGGATCCCGATGATCTGGTGTTCCAGCAGGTGCTGACGGTGTCCGGCGATTCCGAGGCCATGCTGCGTTTCAAGAAGCTGTTCGCGGCGCTGGATCTCGACTGGGAGCGTGAGCTGCGCGCCGCCTTCGGCGATTTCTTCGGCTCGCGCGTCGCGAAGGCGGCGCATCTGCTGATCGAGACGGAAAGGAGGATGGCCGAGGGCACGCGCGAGATCGTCGCCGACGGACTGAAGCAGATGCAGCTTCCCGATTCCGAACGGCTGCAGGACTGGCAGGCCGGCGTGGAGCAGCTGTCGCACAAGATCAGCCACCTGAAAGGGCGCGTGACCCGCATCGAGCATCGCCTCGAAAAGCTGGAGAAATAGTCCCCCGATGAGGCTGCCGGCCAGCTGGAACCGCAATCTGCGCCTGTTGCGCATTGCGCATATCCTGGCCACCCACGGCATGGCGGCGCTGGCCGTGCGCATGCGCCTGTTCGGCTATCCCTATGTCTGGCTCGTGCAGCTGATCCGCGGGGACGAACTCCCCAAGGATCTCGGCGCCCAGATCCGCCTGGCGCTGGAGCGGCTGGGGCCGACCTTCATCAAGTTCGGCCAGATGCTGTCCACGCGCGTGGATCTGCTGCCGCTCGATGTCGCGATGGAGCTGAAGAAGCTGCAGGACTCCGTGCCGCCGGAGCCCTTTGCCAATGTGCGACGTGTGATCGAGTCCAGCTTCCGCAAGCCGCTGACCGGCGAGGGCGGTCTGTTCGAAAGCTTCGAGGAAAGGCCGGTGGCCGCGGCCTCGATCGCGCAGGTGCATTTCGCCGTGCTCAAGGATGGTCGCCAGGTGGCGGTCAAGGTCCGGCGCGATCATATCAAGCGCACGATCGAGGCGGATCTCGCGATCCTCCGGCTGCTGGCCGACCTGTTCGATCGCTATCTGCCCGAATACCGGCGGCTGAAGGCGCCGGCCGTCGTCGAGGAGTTTGCCGCGACGATCCGCGGCGAGCTGAACCTGCGCGCGGAAGGCGCGCATGCGAGTCGTTTTGCCGAGAACTTCGCCGATGTCGAGGGCGTGCGCGTGCCGCAGGTGCTGTGGGACTACACGGCCACCGAGGTGCTGACGACCGAGCGCATCTCCGGCATCCCGATCGATGAGAAGCAGGCCCTGCAGGAGGCCGGCCATGACTGCCTGAAGCTGTGCGAGCGCGCGGCGACGCTGTTCTTTCACATGGTCTTCGTCGATGGCTATTTCCATGCCGACATGCATCCGGGCAACATCTTCGTCGCCGCCAACGGCGATATCGTGCTGGTCGATTTCGGCATCGTCGGTCGGCTGGACATGAAGTCGCGGCGCTATCTGGCCGACATGCTGCTGGCCTTCCTGAAGGAGGATTACCGCCGCGCCGCCGAGGTGCATGTCGAGGCCGGCTATGTGCCGCCCGACACCGACATCTCGGCCTTCGAGGACGCGCTGCGCGAAATCGCGATGCCGATCTTCAACCGGCCGCTGGGCGAGATCTCGATCGCCGAGCTGCTGTACTGCATGTTCGCGGTCACCGAGCGCTTCAAGATGGAAACCCAGCCGCAGCTGCTGCTGTTGCAGAAAACGATGGTCGTCATCGAGGGCGTGGCCCGCGAACTGGCCGATCAGGTCAACATCTGGATGCTGGCGCGGCCGCTGGTCAGCGAGTGGACGATGCGTCATATGGGGCCGCTTGGGCGCGCCGAGGCCGTGGC
>CAZDLB010000100.1:0-6263 GCA_964505995.1 uncultured Zetaproteobacteria bacterium | reverse complement strand
ACGCCTTGATTGCATCCGGCAATGCCCTAGCATGGCCGGAGACTTTGAAGACGGTACCGGAAGCCAGGAGCTGACGGACCGAAGCGGAAAAGGTGACATGAACCCGAACCCCCCGGTGACTGCGGCGACGCTGTTGCGCGCCAAGCAGTCCGGCCACAGATCCGTCTGGCTGACCGCCTATGACACGGCCTCGGCGCAGCTTGCCGAAGCTGCCGGCGTCGATGTAATCCTGGTCGGCGATTCCCTTGGCATGGTCTGCCTGGGGCTGGATTCGACGATTCCGGTCACGCTGGACGACATGATCCATCACACCGCCGCCGTCGTGCGCGGCCGCTCCCGCGCCTGGGTTGTCTGCGATCTTCCCTTCGGCAGCTACCAGCAATCCCCCCGACAGGCCTTCGATGCCAGCGTTCGCGTACTGCAGCAGAGCGGCTGCGATGCCGTCAAGCTCGAGGGCGGCGAGTCGATGGCCGAAACGATCGCCTTTCTGGCCGAGCGCGGCATCGCCGTCGTCGCGCATATCGGCCTGACACCGCAGTCGGTCAAGAAGTTCGGCAGCTACGGCAAACGCGGCCGAAGCGAGGACGAACGCAAGCAGCTGCTGCGCGATGCGCGCGCGGTCAGCGATGCCGGGGCCGTGGCCGTGGTGCTGGAGAACATCCCGGCGGATCTGGCCGCCGAGATCACCCGGGCCTGTGACATCCCGACCGTCGGCATCGGCGCCGGGCCCGATTGCGATGCGCAGGTGCTGGTCTGGCATGATCTTCTCGGCCTGTCGGAGTCCAGGCCGCCTTTCGCGCCCGCCTATGCGAATCTGCGCGAGCAGATCATCGAGGCCATCGGCCACTGGAGCCGCGACGTGCGCAGCGGGGAGTTTCCGGGCTGATGCACATATTCTCCTCCGCCGTCGAACTGCGCCGCCATCTGGCCGGCGCGCGCGTTTCGGATCGCATCGCGCTCGTGCCGACGATGGGCTGCCTGCACGAGGGACATCTGAGTCTGATCCGCAGGGCCAGGAAGCTGGCCGACATCGTCGTCGTCAGCATCTACGTCAATCCGCTGCAGTTCGGCCCGAACGAGGATCTTGATGCCTATCCGCGCACCTTCGAGGAAGATGCCGCCAGCTGTGAGGCTGCGGGCGTGGATGTGATCTTCCATCCCGAAAGCCTCTACCCCGAGGACGGGCCGCTGGTCTCGATGAAGGTGTCACGGCTGGATGCCTGCCTGTGCGGCGCCTCCCGCCCCGGTCATTTCGATGGGGTGGCCACCGTGGTTGGCATCCTCTTTCATGTCGTGCAGCCGGATGTCGCCGTATTCGGCGAGAAGGACTGGCAGCAGCTGACGATCATCCGCCGCATGGTCCAGGACCAGCATTTTCCGATCGATATCGTCGGCGTTGAAACGGTGCGCGAGGACGATGGCCTCGCGATGAGCAGCCGCAACCGCTATCTGAACCCGGAAGAGCGCCAGAAGGCCACTGCCCTGAGTGCCGCGCTGGGCGCCATGCAGCGCAGGGCGGCGAGCGGGGAGAGCGATGCCGAAGCGCTGCTGCAGACCGGACTCGGGATGCTCAATGATGCCGGCATCTCGCCGGAGTATCTGGAGATCCGCGATGCGTGGCATCTGACGCCGGTCGAGCACCTGCGCCCGGAGAGGCCGGCGCGCGCCTTTGTCGCCGCACGCATCGGCCGGGCGCGACTGATCGACAACATGCCACTGAATCCGCCACTGAATCCGGCCCAAACCCCCGAGGAGGTCACGCGATGAAACTGACGATGCTCAAGTCCAAGCTGCACCGCGCCACGGTGACCCATGCCGAGCTCGATTACGAAGGCTCCTGCGCCATCGACCAGGACCTTCTCGATGCGGCGCAGATCCTGCCGTTCGAGCAGTTGCACATCTACAACGTCGCCAACGGCGAACGCTTCACGACCTATGCCATCGCCGCACCGCGCGGCTCCGGCACGATCGGCGTCAACGGGGCGGCCGCGCACAAGGCCGGGCCGGGCGATCTGCTGATCATCTGCACCTATGCCGAAATGGAGGCCGAGGAGGCGGCGCATTTCGCTCCCCGACTCGTCTATCTGGACGGGGATAACCGCATCAGCCACAGCAGCCACGGACGCCTGGCCGCGGCCTGAGCGGCTGACTTAGCGATGGGCGTGCGTTATGCCGTCGATCAGGTTGCGGTCGGCCTCGACGAAAGCCTTGAAGATGTCCGCCGGCGTCTGGCCCGCGCCCTGGGATGTTCCGTGGATGCCATCCACGGGCTGATCTGCGTACGCAGGGCGCTGGATGCCCGCCGGAAATCGCGCATCCATTTCGTCTGCAGCTACGAATTCGAGCTTGAGAAGCCCCTGTCCAAACCCATCCCCGAGCCCCTCCCCGCGGGGTTCGGTCGCAGCCTCCGGGCCATCGAGGGATCGAGGCTTGCGCCAGCGCGGCCCGAATCGCTGCCGGTCTCGGTCGCGACCGGGGAAAGGGTCGTCATCGTCGGCGCCGGCCCCGCCGGGCTGTTTGCGGCGCTGGCCCTGGCCGAGGCGGGCATGGCCGTCACGCTGCTGGAGCGCGGCAAGCCGGTGGAACGGCGCATGCGCGATATCGGACGCCTGCGTTCGCGCGGCGAACTGAACCCCGAGTCGAACATCTGCTTCGGCGAGGGCGGCGCCGGCACCTATACCGACGGCAAGCTCTATACGCGCATCAAGCACCCGTATCTGCGCTGGGTACTCAAGCGCCTGGTGGATTTCGGCGCCCGCCCCGACATCCTCGTGGATGCACACCCGCATCTGGGCACGGACCGGCTGGTGCGCATCGTCCGGCGCATGCGCGAGCATCTGCTGAAACTCGGCGTGGACTACCGCTTTGAGAGCCGCGTGGATGAACTGCTCTTCGATGACGGGCGCGTACGCGGCGTGCGACTGGCCGATGGCGAGGAAATCCCTGCTCCCCGGGTGATCCTGGCCACCGGGCATTCCGCCCGCGACACGCTGGAACGCCTGCACCGGGACGGCATCGCGATGCAGGCCAAGGGCTTCGCCATCGGCGTGCGCGCCGAGCATCCTCAGCAACTGATCAACCGCGCCCAGTTCGGCAGCCTGCATGCGCACCCGGCGCTGGGCGCGGCCGAATATGCGCTGACGCATCAGGCCTCCGACGCGACCCTCGGGCGGCGCGGTGTCTACAGCTTCTGCATGTGCCCGGGCGGCCTGATCGTGCCCTCGCCGACCGAGCCCGGCCATCTGGCCATCAACGGCATGAGCAATGCCAAACGACGCGGCCGCTTCGCGAATTCCGGCCTGGTTGTGCAGATCACCCCCGACGACATCGAAGCGCAGGGTCTGAGCGAATCCCCGCTGATGGGTATCGCCTTCCAGCGCCGGATCGAGGCCGCTGCCTTTGCTGCCGCCGGCAACAGCTACCGGGCCCCGGCCATGCGGCTGACGGATTTTCTGCGCAACAAACCGGGCGGCCAACTGGCCCCGTCCAGCTACAAGCCCGGGCTCGTGGCTGCGGATCTGCGCGCATGCCTGCCGCCGCTGGTCACCGATGCGCTGAGCGCCGGCATCCGCGCCTTTGGCCGCAGGATTACCGGTTATATCAGCGACGAAGCCAATCTTCTGGCCTGTGAAACCCGCACCAGCTCGCCGGTGCGTATTCTTCGCGATGAAAGCATGCAATGCGTCAATCTGGCCGGCCTGTATCCGGTCGGCGAAGGCGCCGGCTATGCCGGCGGCATCGTTTCGGCCGCCGTGGACGGCCTGAAGGCGGCCGCTGCGATCCTGGAGCAGGTGCGACGCTGAAATGCTGGCCACAAGCTTCGACTGGGTGGCCGGTCATGACGCGCGCATCCTGATCCTGGGCAGCATGCCCGGGCGCGAATCGCTGAGACAGCAGCAGTATTACGCCCACCCGCGCAATGCCTTCTGGCCGATCATGGGAAGACTTTTCGATTTCGACCCCGCTCTCCCCTACCCGGCCAGGCTGAATAAACTGAAGCGGCATCGCATTGCGCTCTGGGACGTCGCGCATCGCTGCATCCGTCCCGGCAGCCTGGACGCCGATATCCGCGACGCCGAGCCCAACGATCTGGAAGGATTCTTCCAAGGCCACCCCAGTATCGTCAGCATCTTCTTCAACGGCACCAAGGCCTGGCAGATGTATCGCAAGCTGATCCTGCCGGGCCTTGCCAGACCCTGGCGGGACCTGCCGGGCCTGCGCCTTCCCTCCACCAGCCCCGCGCATGCGGCGATGCGTTTCGAGGACAAGCTCGCCGCCTGGAGCATCGTTCGCGAAGGCCTTGAATCCGGGAACCCGTGACCCTATCAAAGACCTGTCCATTCAATGTCCGATTTCAACGAGGAGCAAGCATGAGCACCACCACCGATCAGACCGCCGCATCCGGCAAGCAGACCCATGCCTTCCAGACCGAGGTCCGGCAACTGCTGGATCTGATGATCCACTCCCTGTACTCGAACAAGGAAATCTTCCTGCGCGAGCTGATCTCCAATGCCTCGGATGCGGCCGACAAGCTGCGCTTCGAGGCCACGACCGACGATGCGCTCTATGAGGGCGATTCCGATCTGCACGTCTTCATCGACGTGGACAAGGATGCGCGCACGATCACCGTGCGCGACAACGGCATCGGCATGAGCCGCGAGGAGGTCATCGACAATATCGGCACGATCGCGCGCTCCGGCACCCGCGAGTTCTTCAGCCAGCTCTCCGGCGATCAGGAAAAGGATGCTCACCTGATCGGCCAGTTCGGCGTCGGCTTCTATTCGGCCTTTCTCGTCGCCGACAGGGTCACGCTGACCACGCGCCGCGCCGGGCTTGAAAAGGAACACGGCGTTCGCTGGGAATCCACCGGAGACGGCGAATACACGCTGGAGACGGTCGAGAAGGAAGGCCGCGGCACCGAGATCGTGCTGCACCTGCGCGAGGATGCCGACGAGTTCCTCGACCCCTTCCGGCTCAAGGGCATCATCCACAAGTATGCCGATCATATCCCCTTCCCGATCCGCATGCGCGAAGCACCAAAGCTGGGCGAGGACGGCAAGGTCAAGGAGGCCGGCGGGATCGAAACGGTCAATCAGGCCTCGGCGCTATGGACGCGGCCGAAGTCCGAACTCACGGACGAGGATTACCGCAACTTCTACAAGCATGTCGCCCATGACTTCGATGATCCGCTGGCCTGGATGCATCAGCGGCTGGAGGGCAAGTACGAGTACACGCTGCTGTTCTACCTGCCCAGGCACGCCCCGTTCGATCTCTGGCACGCCGAATCGCGCCATGGCGTGAAGCTCTATGTGAAGCGCGTGTTCATCATGGAGGCCAACGAGGATCTGCTGCCGCGCTGGCTTCGCTTCGTGCGCGGCGTCATGGACTCCAGCGATCTGCCGCTGAATGTCTCGCGCGAGATCCTGCAGAAGAGCCCGGCGATGGAGGCCATGAAGAAGGGTGCGACCAAGCGCATCCTTAGCTGGCTGAAGGATATCGCGCAGAACAAGGCCGAGGACTATGCGCTCTTCTGGAAGGAGTTCGGCAACTGCCTGAAGGAAGGCGTCATCGAGGATTTCGCCAACCGTCAGGAGATCGCCGGCCTGCTGCGCTTTGCCTCAACAGAGAGTGACGAGCAGAGCGTCAGTCTCGGCGACTACATCGGGCGCATGCGGCCGGGGCAGGATACGATCTACTACATCACGGCCGATTCCCTGGCCGCGGCCAAGCACAGCCCGCATCTGGAGGTCTTCCGCAAGAAGGGCATCGAAGTGCTGCTGCTGCATGACCGCATCGACGAATGGCTCGTCGGCCACCTGACCGAATTCGACGGCCACAGGCTGCAGTCCATCGCCAAGGGCGACCTTGACCTGTCCGGTATCGGCGAGGAAAGCGAGGAGGAAAAGAAGGAGCACGAGGAGGCCGTCAAGTCGGCGGAACCGGCCGTAAAGAAACTGAAGGAAGTGCTGGGCGAGCGCGTGAAGGATGTGCGCATCTCCGAGCGCCTGACCGAATCGCCGGCCTGCCTGATCTCCGATCAGTTCGACATCAGCGGCAATCTCGAACGCATCCTGCGGCAGGCCGGCCAGGACGTGCCCGAGGTCAAGCCGATCCTGGAGATCAATCCGGAGCATGAGCTGATCCGGCGCCTGGCGCGCATGCGCTCGAAGGAGAAGATCCGCGACTGGGCGGAGGTGCTCTTCGATCAGGCCGTGCTGGCCGAGGGTGCCCTGCCGGAGGATCCGGCCGGCTTCGTACGCAAG
>CAZDLB010000099.1:0-6360 GCA_964505995.1 uncultured Zetaproteobacteria bacterium | reverse complement strand
CTGGCGATGCTGGCCGGCATGCTGTTTCTCGGGCGCGGCCTGCATATCTGGCAGGGGCGGCGCATCGAATCGCTGCTGTGGCGGCGCATCGTGCCGGACAGCATCGATTCGATGCTGCTGCTCAGCGGCCTGACGATGGTGTTATTGCACGGCTGGAATCCGCTGGCGCATGCCTGGCTGGCGGTCAAGCTGACGGCGGTGCTTGCCTATATCGCGCTGGGCTTCGTGGCGCTGCGTCCCGGGGTATCTCCGTGGCTGCGGCGCACAAGCTTTGTCGCGGCGTTGATGATTTTCGGCTATATTGTCGCGGTTGCATATTTCAAATCGCCGCTGTTCTGAGAGCGGCAAGGCAAGGGAGAGAAGATGGCACTGGTAGCTTCGGTACATGTGGATCTGGGCTGGGAACTGCCCGATATGAGCGTGAAGGACGTGGACGGCAACGAGGTGCGGCTGCGCGAGCAGATGGGCGAGAACGGCCTGCTCGTGGCCTTTACCTGCAACCATTGCCCGTATGCGATCGCCGTCTGGCCGCGCCTGATCCGTCATGCCGCAACCCTGAAGGCCATGGGCATCAACACCGTGGCCGTGAATCCGAACATCCATCCGGATTATCCGGAGGATTCCGTTCCGGAGATGAAGAAGAAGATCGCCGAATGGGGCATCGAGTTTCCATACCTGGCCGATGAAACCCAGCAGGTCGCGCGCGCCTTCGATGCGCAGTGCACCCCGGATCTTTACCTGTTCGACAGCAACGGCAGGCTCTACTACCACGGTCGCATCGACGACTACTGGAAGGACGAGTCCAAGGTCACCCGTGAGGAGCTGGTGCCCGCGGCCGAGGCCATGGTGGCCGGCCAGCCCGCGCCGCAGCCGCAGCATCCGACGATCGGCTGCTCGATCAAGTGGCGGGACGCATGAGGCGGTCGGGCCCGGGAGGAAGGATGCA
Source organism: uncultured Zetaproteobacteria bacterium (assembly GCA_964505995.1). Classification (GTDB taxonomy): domain Bacteria; phylum Pseudomonadota; class Zetaproteobacteria; order Mariprofundales; family Mariprofundaceae; genus JAJRVH01. The sequence goes on along the minus strand of CAZDLB010000099.1, from coordinate 5,414 downwards.
TGGGAAGCCATTGTGGATGGCCGTCGCGCTGATCGCCGGCCTGATGCCGGCCCAGCCGGTGAGCGCCGGGGAGCTGCAGGGGGACGCGGAGGCCGGCAGGAAGATGTTCGATCTGGTCTGCAGGCACTGCCATAACAACAGCTATGACGACAAGTTCGGCCCCGGCCTGAAGGGCATCATGGAGCGTGTGGACGAGGCCTGGCTGGATGCCTGGCTGAAGGATCCCGACGCGATGGTGAAGAGCGACGACTATGCCCGCGGTCTGCGCGAGTCCAACGCCTACGGCATGACGATGCCGAGAATCCCGGCCATGCGTGACGCCAGGGCCCGCGCCGATGTCATCGCCTTTCTGCGTACGCTGAAATAATCGAAGCGACGGGCCGCCTTATCGGGTGAACAGCTCGATCGTGCGGCATTCCGGATACTTGCCGCAGACCCAGAACAGCGTACCCTTGTATTTGCCCGACTTGGCGCGCTTGAGCACCATGCGCGTCTGGCATTTCTTGCAGCTGCGGAAGGCCTCCATCGAGATCGTGGCCACCATCTGGTCCGGGGATGGCGGCGGCTCCTTCAGGAATGGCGTCAGCATTTCGCGGATCTCCGGCATCGAATAGCTGGTCTTGCGCGGCAGCTTGAAGACCGGAATGCCGACCTGCTGCAGCAGATCCGCCGGTCCGAGTTCATGACTGCCGAGATCCTGCAGTTCGATGGCGCAGACAACCGACATGTTCTCCCGCGTGCACAGCACGAAATCGACATGATGGTGTTCGCGGGCCACCTTCTCGAGCAGTGCGCGATCGACGCCGCGCTTGACGATGGCCAGATCCGACAGGGCCACCTTGGCCATGACATGGAATTCCTTGCCGGCCACCTCGTAGAGACGGTTGAAGCAGGCCAGCTCCGGTTCGGTCAGCAGTGGCGGGATGTCGTCCCCGGAAACGGCTTCGGGGATGCGGCCATTGCCAGGCGGCAGGGAGGGCCTCTTTCTGCGGCGCGAGATCATCAGGCCGACAGGGACCAGCACGAGAAGCAGCAGGATCATGCCGAGGATGATCCATCCGGCCGGGCCGAGCTGCGAGAAGCCCTTGACGAGTTCGTGAAGCCTGTCCTGCATCCATGCCTCCATCCGATATGGCCGCCGGAGCCTAAGGCTGACAGCTCACGGACGCCAGTGACCGTTCCCTGCTTTTAGCCGATCGGCATCCGCCGGTCAAATGCCTCGGCTCACGGGGCAGCCGAACTTGACGCCCGAAAGCCTCCGGGCACAATCCAGATGTATGAAAGTCGGTGTGATCCTGCTCGCGGCCGGAAGCGGTTCGCGCTTCGGAGGGGAGATTCCGAAGCAGTATGTCGAGGTGGCTGGTCGGCCGCTGATCGTGCACACGCTGCGCTCGCTGGCCCGGGAGTCGCGCATTGAGGTCGTTCTTCCGGTGCTGGCCGAGGGCGATGCGCGTTTTGCCGCGGCATTGGCCGGCGAAAGCTTTCCCTTCGAGATTCTGAAGCCCGTGGCTGGTGGACCGGCGCGCGCGGTTTCGATGCAGCACGGGATCAACGCCTTGCCAGAGGAGATCGATCTGGTGGCTGTTCATGACGCGGCGCGCCCTCTGCCCGGCCGGGCGATGCTCGCCGAGGTTCTGGACACGGCCATGCGTTACGGTGCGGCCGTGCCGGGCATCGAGGTGGCCGATACGATCAAGCGCGTGGATGCCCAGGGGCGGATTCTGGACACGCCCGATCGCCGTTTTCTGCGCGCCGTGCAGACGCCGCAGGTGGCGCGGCGCGACTGGTTTGTCGAGGCGCTGGAGCTGGAGGCCGAACGTCTGGAGGAGCACACGGATGACGCCTCGCTGCTGGAGGCGGCCGGATTTCCGGTCTATGTCAGTTCCGGGGATCCACGCAATCGCAAGATGACAACGCGCCTGGATCTGGACTGGCTGCAGGCCGAGCTCGGCACGGAGTCCCGCGATGAATGACGCCGGATTGCGTATCCGCATTGGCCAGGGCTTCGATGTCCATGCCTTTGCCGAGGGGCGCAAGCTGATCCTGGGCGGCATCGAGATTCCTCACGATCGGGGGCTTGCCGGGCATTCCGATGCCGATGTACTGCTGCATGCGATCTGCGATGCGCTGCTCGGGGCCGCCGGGCTGGGCGATATCGGCCGGCATTTCCCCGATACCGACCCCGGCTTCAAGGGGGCGGACAGCCGGCAGCTTCTGCACCAGGTTGTGACGATGCTTGAGCGGAAGGGGTGGGGGGTTGTCAATGTCGATGCGACGGTGATCGCGCAGGCGCCGAGGCTGGCGCCGTATATCGAAGCCATGCGCGATCAGATTGCCGGGCTGCTGCGGCTGGATCCGGCATCGGTCAATATCAAGGCGACGACAACCGAGCACCTCGGATTCGCCGGGCGGGGCGAGGGCATTGCGGCGATGGCCACGGCCCTGATCCGGTCGGCGCACTGAAAGCTGCTATAATGCGGCCATGAGCACCCAGGCTTTCTATGCATCCTGCAATCCGGCCCATCGGGAATTCTACTCCAGCCTGATTCACGACTGGCAGGAGGCGGGCCAGCCGGTTGCGTACGCCGGTGGGGGCGGCCGGGTCGAACTGCAGCTGCGCTCGATTGCCGGCGCGGAAGGGGAGGGGTTGCCATGCCTGTTCGTGCTGCATGCCGGCGGTCCGACCGATCGCCCCAGGATCGCACTGGACCGCGATCAATGGCGTCAATGGTTCGGGGCCGAGCTTCGGGACATGCTGATCGAGGAGGTCTGCGCCATACCCGGCCTGATGCATCGCCGGCAGGGATCGGAGTTTGCAATCCTTGAGCCGGCCCATCTTTCCGGGCCGACGCAGCAGCGGCTGCGGGATCTGCTCGTGCAGTTTTCCCGTCGGGCGCAGGAGGTTCTGGGCCGCTAGGGTCAGCCCGTCATCGGCCAGGGGCCCGTGCCGTCAGCGCGAATTCGCCGGTGGATTCCGGCAGGGATTCCAGCACGAGGATGAAGCCGCGCTGTCCGAGCGGGGCGACGGGAATGATGTCCCGGTCCGGGGTCGCATACGGGGCATGGCGCACGGTGTCCATCGTCGGCGGCAGCGTAATCTCGTGCAGCCGGCTGAGCAGGATGCGTTCGGGATGGGCGGCGTCAAAGAAGGTCACCTCGATCTTCGGAGGCGGCTGCTCGCTGGCCAGCAGGTTTTCCACCCGGCCCTCGATGAGCAGCGCCCGGCTGCGATCGTCCCGGACGATCCATTCGGCATGGACGCTTTCCGGGATCACGCGCCAGTCCTTGTCGCGCATGGCCAGCGGCAGTCCCAGATTCATCGCCGTGCTGCGAAACCAGCGATTGTCCAGCCATTGTTCCTTCTGCAGCACGAACCCCAGCACAATGATCAGCGACAGAACGGCTGCAAACCAGGGCCAGAGGCGCTTTCGCTTCGCGGTGATCGGCATGCCGTTATCCGGTAGCGCTCCGGGTTCCGGTTCGGCATCGGGGATGGGCGCAGGCTCCGGCGGCTCCGGTGCCGGTTCGCTGATCGTCGGCTGTTCCGGCCGCGCCTTCCCGGTTTCGGAAAACAGCGGCAGCTGCTCCTCGGGTTCGATCCTTTCAGGCGGCTCTTCTTCATCCTCCACGGCGCGGAACTTCCGGGCGCAGCGATGGCAGACAAAGATCGCCTGGGCCAGCGAGGCATCGATCTCATAGGTGGCCTGGCAGTGGGGGCATGCAATGCGCATGGCCGCATGTTGAAGGTAAAGCCGCGCTTTGTCAGCTCCCGGCCACGGGATGACAAGCGGCCGGCATGCGACTACCGTGCGCCTATGCCGAATGCCTCCGCCCTGATCGACATGCAACGCGTGATGCTGCGCTATCCGACCGGCAAGACGGCGCTGTCCGGCATTACGCTGAGCATCGATCCGGGGCAGTTCGTCTATCTGGTCGGGGAGAGCGGCGCGGGAAAATCCTCGCTGCTGCGCATGTTCTACGGCGGCGTGCGGCCGAGCTCCGGGGTGCTGCATGTGCAGGGGGAGGACATGCGCGCGGCCGGCGAGAAACCCATCCGCCGCATCCGGCGGCATACCGGCATCATCTTTCAGGACCATCGTCTGCTGTTTGCGCGTACGGTGTTCGAGAATGTGGCGCTGCCGCTGCGTGTGCAGGGATGGAAGACCGAGCGGCTGATTCCGCGGGTGCGCAAGGTGCTGGAGTATGTGGGGCTGGAGGACCGCCTCTGGTCCTATCCCGAGGCCCTGTCCGGCGGAGAACAGCAGCGTGTGGCCATCGCCAGGGCGATGACCGCGAAGCCGGCGGTGATTCTGGCCGATGAGCCGACCGGAAACCTGGACATCGACACCGCGCGCCGTGTTCTGGATTATCTTGTGGGCCTGAATCGGCAGGGGACGACGGTGATCATGGCCACGCACGATCTGCATCTGCTCGAATCGCATCCGGGACGGGTGATCCAGCTGCATGCCGGCACGCTCGTCGGGGACAGCCGGTGATCGGGCCGACGGCCGGAAAGCCGGGGCCGGAACAGGGCATTCCGGAGCGCGTGCATCCGCGCCTTCCCGGCGGCTTTCATCTGCCGCCGTTTGGCGTGCATCAGTTTCTGGCCGCGATGATCGTCTGTACGGCCCTGTGGGCCGTTGGAGCCATGTGGCTCGGGATTCAGGCGGCGGCTCAATGGGTGGGTTCCTGGCAGCAGGACATCCATCTGCATGTCTATCTGCCGCAGGACAGGGCGGCATCGGCGGATGCGCTGGAAAAGGCCCTGGCCGGGATTCCCGAGATTGCCGGCGTGCGTCGGATCTCGGCCCAGGAGGCCGGGCGCTGGATGCAGGGCTGGCTCGGGGATGTGGGCCTGGATGCGCGGGAGCTTGTACGCCGGCTGCCGATCAGCTTCGAGCTCTCGCTCGGGGATCACGAAAGCGAATTTCTGTTCGATGACATCCGCGATGCGGCGTCCCGATTCGGGGCGGCCGTGAACGAGGAGGAAGTCAGCCTGGCGCAGGTGCATGGCTGGGTGACCGACCTGGGCCATGTTGCCTGGTTCGCATCCCTGATCCTTGCGCTGGCGATGGCCCTGATCATCTCCAATACGCTGCGCATGACGCTTCTGGCCCGCGCCGACGAGATTCACCTGATGCGGCTGATGGGGGCGTATGAATGGTTCGTGCGTCTGCCCTTTATCCTCGAAGGTGCGCTGATCGGCGCCGCGTCCGGGGCTCTGGCATGGCTGCTGCTGTGGCCGGTGATCTGGGCTTGCGCTGGCTGGCTTGAGCTGCTGGAGGTGCAGCTGAGTCCCTGGTGGCTGCTTCTGCCGATGCTGCTGGGAGGCGGGCTGGTCGGCACGCTGGGAGCCGTGATCGCGACGATGCGCATCGTTTCCAGCGATACGCCGAGGTAGCGCGCGTTGCGGT
>CAZDLB010000098.1:0-6546 GCA_964505995.1 uncultured Zetaproteobacteria bacterium | reverse complement strand
AATGCGGGAAGAAAAAAGCCACCGGTCAACACCGGTGGCTCTTCCCGAAGTCATATGCGAAAGTCAGACGATATTATTCCAGGCCAACATTCTTATCGGCATAGATGGCGATGCCATCCTCTTCATCATCATAGATCAGCACCCAGCCCTTGCCCGATGCAAGCGTCGTCGGCTTGACGATGGCCCGGTGCTCGATCTCGCGCCCATCCTGATCCAGCATCAGGATCTGGCAGATGCCGGAAAGCACGGCATTGCCCTTGAGATGCACGGTCATCTGGCAATCGATGCCGAAATCCTCGAAATCTCCGGCCTGATCCCGCAGCACGTCGGTCGCCACCGAGATGACGTCGCCATCCTTCAGCCCCGATGTATGATTCAGAAAGATGAACTGCGCCTTGCCCTGCATCGCTTCAAGGATGTTACCCGAGGCAACTTCTTTCGGATAACTGAAGTCGTCATGTCCGTGCAGCTTGTGAAACACGGCGATGTTGACATGCGGCGCCTTCTTGCCGCCGGTGATGTCGCCGGCCTTGATGCTGGCATGGATATCGGGACCCAGCGCCAGCAGCAATGCCGCGGTGATTGCTGCCATGCCGAGGCTGATGCCCGTGCGTTTCATTCTTTGATACATTCCTTCCCCCTTGATCATATCGCTTCGATTTCCTTCAGCGCCTGATTGATCAGTTTCTTGACTTTATGATGGAAGGCGCGATCAATGCGCTCGATATCGGCTTTATCCATGCCGGCATTCTTCATGGCAGTCACGTTCTTTTTAGCAGAGATGAATTCCTTTTTCAATTTGCGCATCACCAGCTTGAGCATGCGGGCGCGATCCTCAAGCTCATTCATCTTTGCCTCGAATGCTTCGTCCGCATGCGCTTGCTGGAAACCCGTATTCCCGGGCATGGGCGCCGCCATCATCGCGAGCGACAACGCAGGAGCCGCCATCAGGGCAAACAGTGAGCGTTTGGTTTGCTTGTTCATTCGATTCCCACCTCTTCATCGGCATAGACGGCAATGCCATCCTCTTCATTGTCGTACAGCAGCACCCAGTCCTTGCCTGCCTCAAGCGAGTGCGGACGCAGAATCATCTTGTGCTCGATCTGGCGTCCGTCCTGATCGAGCATCAGCACCTGACAGATGCCGCTGATCGAGGCATGTGTTTCATCCGTGATATGGATCGTCATCTGGCAATCCACACCGAAATCCTCGAAAGCCCCATCGGAATCGCGCAATACATCCGAGGCAATCGAGATCACGTCGCCATCCTCAAGACCCGAGGTATGATTCATAAACACGAACTGAGCCTTGCCGCGCAGAGCGCCGAGGATGTCGTGATTGGCGATCCTTGCCGGATACTGGAACGACTCCTGCCCGTGCAGCTTGTGGAAGACCGCAATATTGACATGCGGGGCCTTCTTGCCACCGGTGATGTCGCCGGCCGTGACCGTGGCATGGGCCTGTGGCCCGAATATCAGCAGCACCGCCGCTGTGGCGCTCAGCAGCAGCCGCATGTATGACCGCATGTTTGGATTTGACCAGCCCATGGAACCTCCGTTCTTAGCAGATGGATTCAAAGAATGCCGCCTTTCATTGCCGTCAGGCGATACATGCGGTCGATGTCCGCTGAACTGATGCCGGCGGACAGCAGCTGGGCCCTGTGCGAATCGATGGCATCGGCCTGCTGGGCAGCCTTCATCCTGATCAGATGCTCACCCTCGAATGCCGGGTTGGCCTGCGTCTGGCTGGCCATCACGATCAATGCCATACCTGCTACGATCAGTCCTGCTCGCTTCAAATGTTTCATCACAACCTCCTTGGCAGCGGTGGTGCTGCCATCAGGCAGTGACGCTATCGACGCACTCCGGCCATGACGGTGTGATTCATCACAATAAGCACAAAACCTGTTGCAACAAGGCTGCTCTTACAAAGACTGGATGGCCTGCAGGGCATCGTCCATCATCTGCTTGATCTTCGTTTCCATGGCGTGGCGCATGCGGTCCACATCCTTCTTGGGCATGCCTGCTTCTTCCAGTTCATCGAAATCCTTCATGCTGCCCATGGCATCGCGCAGTTTTTTCAGGATCAGGCGTACCCGCTCCATACCACTCTGCTGATCCGCGGCCGCAGCGACCGGAACCCCGAGGCCGAGGCTGCCGGAAGCGGTATTCACGGCCGGCAGGCCGCCAGCCAGCATCCATGCCAGGGTTATCGTCAACAGCAGGGGTTTGAATTTCTTCATCGGCATGCATCCTCCCAGATCAGGCCTGTGAGTAAAAAGGTGCGGGGCATTCTTGTCAAGCTTACCCTCGATACGCTCATTGTCTGTTCAACGCCTGTCGCGCATTCTAGCCTCTGCCCATGCGCCGGATTCTGGTTCTTGCCCCATCGCTACTGCTGCTTCTTCTCGCATCATTGTTCTACAGCGTGCATGTCGATTCCAATTCGATGCAGCCCGGAATCAGCAAGGGCGATATCCTGCTCATTCAGCGCCCCTGGTGGATGGGAGACTATCCGCCCGGCGCTGTTGTCGCCTTCAGGCGTGACAACGGCGAGTTGTGGCTCAAGCGTATCATGGCCCGCGCAGGCGATCGCATCGGCCGGCATGACCGGCAATGGCGAATCAACGGGCAACCCGTAACCCAACGCGGCGGGCTGGAAAGCCTTGGGAAAGGCGAAAGCCATCGGATCTGGCCCAGCCGGTACGCGCCCGACATGCTGGAGATCGTCGTCCCCGCTGGGCATGTGTTTCTTCTCGGAGACCACCGTGGCGCCTCCATCGACTCGCGTCGTTTTGGTCCGGTGGCGTCAACCAGACTGGCCGGCAGGGCCTGCTGGATCCTATGGCCGCTTTCTCACTTCGGGCCCGTGCATTGAGGATGATTCCGGCTACGGTTTGTGCTTGCATAGGGCCCATGCCGACGATGGATCATCTGCAAGCATGAAACGGTATCTGGCCAGACGCCTGCTCGGCATGTTGCCGCTGCTGCTGGGGATCACGGTAATCTCGTTTGCGATGATGCACCTGGCCCCGGGCGAGCCGGCCGTCGTTGGCAACGAGTTCAACCCCAAGGTATCGGCCGAGGATATCGAACGGCTGCGCAGCTATTACGGCCTGGATAAGCCGCTTTACGAGCAGTACTGGAACTGGCTGAAACGTCTGGCCGTGCTGGATTTCGGCAACTCCTTTTCCAGCGACGGCCGTCCGGTTCTCGACAAGATTGCCGAGCGCATGCCGGTGACGCTGTGGATCAATGTGCTGGCCATGCTCATCATCCTGGTCATCGCCATCCCGATCGGCGTGGCCAGCGCGGTGAGACAGAACTCCTGGTTCGATCGCGCCATGACGGTCTTCGTCTTCATTGGCTTTGCGATCCCATCCTTCTGGCTGGGGCTGCTGCTGATGATCGGGCTGGGCGTGAACCTGAACTGGTTGCCGATTTCCGGGCTGCACGACTACAGCTGGCGGCAGATGGGCTTCTGGGAACAACAGCTGGATCTGCTGAAACATCTGATCCTGCCGGTCTTCGTCTCCGCCATCGGCGGCATTGCCGGCATGAGCCGCTTCATGCGCAGCGGCATGCTCGAGGTCATCCGTGCCGACTACATCACCACGGCGCGCGCGATGGGCGTTCCGGAATCCAGCATCCGCTACCGGCTGGCGCTGAAGAACGCGATCCTGCCGATCATCACGCTGCTCGGCCTTTCCATTCCCGGGCTGATCGGCGGCTCGGTCATCGTCGAACAGCTTTTCTCGCTGCCCGGCATGGGGCTTCTGTTCTACGAGGCGGTGCTGTCGCGCGATTATCCGCTGGTCATGGGCATCACGGTCATCGGCGCGGTGCTGACGCTGCTGGGCAACCTGATCGCCGATCTCTCCTATGCCTGGGCCGATCCCCGCATCCGCCACGGAGCCGCGAAATCATGAGCCGGCTGCGCGCTCTTGCTTCACACGGCATGATGGCGACGGGTGCCGCCATCGTGCTTGTCGTCGCGGTGCTTGCCCTGCTCGCCCCATGGATCGCGCCTTACGATCCGACAGCCATCAACGTGCGCGCTATCCTGCTGCCGCCTTCGTGGGAACACTGGTGCGGCACCGATACACTTGGCCGCGATGTGTTCTCGCGCATGCTTTACGGCGCGCGGGTATCATTGGCCGTCGGCTTCGTCGCGGTTGGTATCTCATTGATCATCGGCCTGATCCTGGGGGCCATCGCCGGCTATGCGGGCGGGCGCACCGACGCGATGCTGATGCGCGCCACGGACATGGTGCTGTGTTTCCCGACCTTCTTCCTGATCCTGGCCGTCATCGCCTTTCTGGAGCCGTCGATCTGGAATATCATGATCGTCATCGGGCTGACTTCGTGGATGGGGGTGGCGCGCCTCGTGCGCGCCGAGTTCCTGAGCCTGAAGCAGCGCGAGTTCGTACTGGCCGCCCATAGCCTCGGGGTGCCGGCCGGGCGCATGATCTGGCGCTACCTGCTGCCCAATGCGATGGGGCCGGTGCTGGTCTCGGCCGTGCTCGGCGTGGCCGGCGCCGTACTGGTCGAATCCGGCCTGTCGTTTCTGGGGCTGGGCGTACAGCCGCCCGACCCGTCCTGGGGCAACATCCTGACCGAGGGCAAGGACAACATTCAGATTGCCTGGTGGCTGTCGCTGTATCCCGGTCTGGCCATCCTGGTCACCGTGCTGGGCTACAACCTGCTGGGCGAGGGCCTGCGCGATATCCTCGATCCCAGGCTGAAGCGCTGATCATGGCTGTGACAGACGATAGATATTACATGAAGATGGCGCTGCAATATGCTGAAATCGCAGCGCAAAATGGCGAGGTTCCGGTCGGCGCCGTGATCGTCCTTGCCGATGGACGCAGCTTTGCGGCGCACAATGCGCCGATCAGCAGCCATGACCCCTCGGCACACGCGGAGATGCGCGCGATCAGGGCCGCCAGCCTCGCCATCGGCAATTATCGCCTGACCGGCGCGACCCTCTACGTGACGCTGGAACCCTGCTGCATGTGTGCCGGAGCCATCATCCACGCGCGCCTGGCGCGCGTCGTTTATGGCGCGCCCGATCCGAAGACCGGCGCGGTCGAATCGCTGTATCATATCCTCGCCGATGCGCGACTGAACCATCAGCCCCGGGTTACCGGCGGCGTGCTCGCCGAGGAATGCGGCGCGCTGCTGCGCGATTTCTTCCGCGCCCGACGCCGGGAAAAGGGCGCGTGAATTCCATCAACCGTCTTGCACTGATGGCCGGACCGCTGTGCTGCCTGGGCATCGGCCTGGGCACCGAAATCCCCGCACATCCGACAGCCGGCTGGACGATGGCTGTGGCGGCCTGGATGGTCATCTGGTGGATGTTCGAGGTCGTGCCGCTGGGCATTACGGCGCTGCTGCCGATCGTGCTGTTTCCGGCCTTCGGCATTGCCAGTGGCAAACATGTCGCCACAGCCTATATCAATCATGTGATCTTCCTGTTCATCGGCGGCTTTCTCGTCGCCATCGCGATGCAGCAATGGAATCTTCACCGACGCATCGCCTATCACATCCTGCTTCGGGTCGGATCCGCACCCTGGCAGATCCTGCTCGGATTCATGCTGGCCACGGCCTTTCTTTCGATGTGGATCTCGAACACCGCCACGACGATGATGATGGTGCCGATTGCGCTGGCCGTGCTGGGCAGTGTAAGCGGTGAAGGCCAGGACATCTGCCGACTCGGCACCGGCATCATGCTCGGCATCGCCTATGCCGCCAGCATCGGCGGCATTGCCACGCTGGTCGGCACGCCGCCGAATCTGTCCCTGGCGCGCATCTTTTCGATCAGCTTTCCGGATGCGCCCGAAATCGCGTTCAGTCAGTGGATGCTGCTGGCGCTGCCGGTTTCGCTGATCTTTCTGGCCGCAGTCTTTGCCTGGCTGGCCTGGCGCTACCTGCGCGGCGCTCCGCAGCAACTCTCGCGCAAAGCGATTGTCGAGGCCCTGAAAGACCTTGGACCCGTCAGTCGCGAGGAACGATGGGTCGCGATCATCTTCGCTGCGATGGCCGCGCTGTGGATCACGCGCTCGGATCTGCAACTGGGAAGCATCCAGCTTCGCGGCTGGGCCTCCCTGTTCGAGCATCCCGCCTACTTCAACGACGGGGTCGTCGCCATTGCCATGGCCCTGCTGCTGTTTCTGATTCCGGCGCGAGAAGGCGGGCGCCTGCTCGGTCGTGAGGCCTGGCAGCGCATCCCCTGGGACATCGTGCTGCTGTTCGGTGGCGGCTTTGCGCTGGCCACCGGCATTCGCGAATCCGGCACCGCAGCCTGGATCGCGGCACAGAGCACGGGGCTTGCGGCCCTGCCGCCGCTGGCCATCGTCGCGATGCTCTGCCTGGCCGTAACCTTCCTGACCGAACTGACCTCGAACACGGCCACGGCCGAAACCCTGCTGCCCGTCGTCGCGGCGTTATCCGTAAGCCTCGGCGTTCACCCGCTGCTGCTGATGGTGCCGGCCACGATTTCCTGCTCCCTGGCCTTCATGCTGCCGGTGGCCACGCCGCCGAATGC
>CAZDLB010000097.1:2820-6577 GCA_964505995.1 uncultured Zetaproteobacteria bacterium | reverse complement strand
CTTTCAGTCCCGCTGCCGGGATATCTCCGGAGGCGGGCTCAGCTTCCTGCTGAAGCACACGCCGATGGAGATCGGCCAGCGTGTGCATCTGGCGCTCATGCCGGCCGGCCCGGCCACCCCGGTGGAGCTGGGTCGTGCGACCGTGGCATGGGTTCAGGACGAAGACCCTCGCTGGGCCGGCGTCATGCTCGACGAATTGCTGGATGAGACGAAACTGGAACAGCTTGTGCAACAGAGCGACTGAAGCGGCCGAAGCTCACTCCACTTCGATTCCAAGCCATGCCAGCAGCTGCTTTTCATCGGCGATTTCAATGCCGAGTTCGCGGGCCTTCGTCAGCTTCGACCCGGCCTTTTCGCCGGCAATGACCAGGTCCGTCTTCGAGGAAACCGAACCGGAGGGTCGCGCACCCAGCTGTCGCAGGCGCTCCTGCGCCTCCCGCCGGGTGATATGGGCGAAGCTGCCGGTCAGCACCACCGTCTTGCCGCTGAGCGCATGGTCCTGACGGGCGAGCTGCGCATCCTCGGGCCTGACCCCGGCCCGGAACAGCCGCTGCAGCACCTCGCGATTGTGCGCCTCGGCAAAGAAGCTGAGAATGCTTGAGGCCACTTCCGGGCCGATGTCCGGGATAGCCAGCAGGGATTCCTTATCGGCCGTCGAAAGCGCCTGAAAGCTGCCGAAGTGCTGGGCCAGGGACGCGGCGGTCGCCTGGCCCACATGGCGAATCCCAAGGGCATAGATGAAGCGGGCCAGCGGCCTGGTTTTGCTCTTTTCGATGGCCTTCTTCAGATTGTCGAGCTTCCTGCGGCCCATGCCGCTCCAGTCCAGGGTCTGCTCCCAGTCCAGCTCGTAAAGCCCGGCGACGCTGTCCACGAGCCCCTCATCCACCAGGCGCGCAATCAGCTTTTCGCCCAGCCCCTCGATATCCATCGCCCCCCGGGATACGAAATGCCTCAGCCGCTCCTTCAGCTGATCCGGACAGGAAAGACCGCCGCTGCAGCGGATCGCAACCTCGCCATCCAGCCGATAGACGCTGGCACCACAGCTGGGACAGACGGCGGGAATCTCGGGCAGCGGATGAGAATTGTCCGCATCCACCACCCGCACCACCTCGGGAATCACATCCCCGGCCCGCCGCACGATCACGCGCGCCCCAGGATACACCTGCTTGCGCGCCAGCTCCTCGACATTGTGCAACGTCGCCCTTGAAACCGTCACCCCGCCAACCGCCACCGGCTGCATCTCGGCCACCGGCGTGATCACGCCGGTGCGGCCAACCTGCCAGATGATCTTCCTGACGACGGTTTCGACTTCCTCGGCCGGAAACTTGTGCGCTATCGCCCAGCGAGGCGAACGCGAGACCGCGCCCAGTCGCTGCTGCAGCTCGAATTCATCCACCTTGTAGACCACGCCGTCGATCTCGTAGGGCAGGCTGCCGCGCCTTGCCAGAAGGCGCTGATAACTATCCAGCAGCTGCGCAACGGATTCAGCCCGTTCCACCTCCTGGATCGGAAATCCGAAGCCAGCCAGCCGTTGCAGCAGATCGAACTGGGTATGGGCCAGAGACTCGCCCCCCAGGCCGACGCCATAGGCGAAGAAGCCAAGCCGGCGGCTGCGGGTGATGCGCGGATCCAGCTGCCTGAGGGAACCGGCGGCGGCATTGCGCGGGTTCGCAAACGGTTTTTCACCGGCCTCCTCCTGCCGCGCATTGAGCTCGGCAAAGGCCTGCCTGGACATGTAGACCTCGCCGCGCACCTCGAGAACCTCCGGCACATCCTCGTCGGGCAGTGACCAGGGGATGTCGTCGATGGTGCGGATATTGTCGGTCACGTCCTCGCCGACGCGCCCGTCACCGCGCGTGGCACCGATGCTCAGGCGCCCATGCTCATATCTCAGATTGACCGCCAGACCGTCGATCTTCGGCTCAATGATGTAATGAAATGACGTATCGCCGAGAAGTTCGCGGATTCGGCGATCAAAGGCCTCAACCTCGGCATCGTCAAAGGCATTGGCCAGCGAGAGCATCGGCAGGCCATGCTGGCGTTCGGCAAAGGTCGAACTGGGAGGCGCGCCTACCGTCTGGGTCGGCGAATCCGGCGGCACGGGCTCATTGAGCTCGCGCTCCATCTCCTCCAGCCTGCGCAGCAGGCGATCATATTCGGCATCGGAAATCGTCGGCCGGTCCAGAACATAGTAGCGGTAGTTGTGCTGTTTCAGTTCCTCCCGGAGTTCCGCGATGGCCTGCCTCAGCGAGGCCTCATCCCTGCTGTCCTTCGACCGGCTCATTCAGCATCCCCTCCAGGGTCTCCAGTATCGGCTTGGAGGTCCAGTCGACTCCGCCTATCAGATGATGTCGGATCACGCCCCGGCGATCAATCAGAAAGGTTTCCGGATAGCGGAAGACGCCATAACGTCGTGAAACCTCACTCCCGGCATCATGCAGGACCTCAAACGGAATCTGGAACTCGCGCACGAAGTTCTCAAGATCCGAGCGCTTGCGATCCACGGACACGGCCACGATCTTAAGCCCCCTGGAGGCAAGCCGCTTGTCAAGCGCGACCATGGACGGCATTTCCTGTCTGCAGGGTGGACACCAGGTCGCCCAGAAGTTCAGCAGCACGACCTTGTCCCTGGGCAGCGTCTGCATCTTTCCCTGAAGGTCCGGCAGGCTGAAATCCAGAGCCGGATTCCCCTCCTTCACGCTGGCCGGGGCCTCCGGAAGGCTTACCCAGAGCCCGAAGCCGAGCCCCACCAGCAGCAGCATGGCCAGAGCAAAGCGCATCTTCTTCATCCGGCGTGCCTCAGGCAGGCGCGCAGCTCATCGGCCGCGACGCGATGCCGGAAGCGCTCCTCTCCGTTGACCAGAAGCACCGGAACATCCATGCCGTAGCGCACCAGCAGCGCCTTGTCCCGGTCCACATCCACGCTTTCCCAGGTGCACAGTCCTTCCCGGGAGACCTGCTCGACGGCCTGCTTGGCCTCGTCACACAGGCAGCAGTTCGCCCGGCTCATGACCTGGACATGCGGCAGCCCCATGGACTAGTCCTCGACCTTCGGCAGGCGCACCAGCGCAAAAACCTGATCGCCGTGCCGGTCGAGCATTACGCGCAGCACATCACCCGGCTCGAAGCCGCGCAGGATCTTGCCCAGCGACTTCAGCCCCTGCACCGGCTCGCCATTGATACGGTAGATCACATCGCCACGCTGAATGCCGGCGCGTGCCGCAGGCGAGCCCGGCTGCACCTGCTTGACGACCACGCCCTGCTTGACCCGCGCCTCGAGGCTGCGGCGAAGCTCCTTGGTCAGGCTTTCGCCGACAATGCCGAGACGCACCTTGCCATGGCCCGAATCACCCCGGGCGCCGGCAACGACATGCTCCTCGGGCATTTCCTCGACCTCGACGATGATGGTTTTCGGCTTGCCGTCGCGGATGATGCCGACCTTCACCTTGTCGCCCGGCTTGTGGCGGGCGACGCGAATCGGCAGATCATGCGCCTTGCGGATACGCACCCCGTCGAGCGAGACGATGACATCGCCGGCGCGGATGCCGGCCTTATCGGCCGCCGAACCGGCCTCGACCTGCGGCACCAGCGCGCCTTCACGCGACTTCAGGCCCAGCGCCTCCTGGGTTGCCTTGTCGATATCGGTGATATGCACGCCCAGACGGGCCCGCGTGACATGGCCGGTCTTTTTCAGATCGTCCAGGATCGAGAAGGCCAGATTGATCGGGATCGCGAAGCCGATGCCGTTGTTGCCGCC
>CAZDLB010000097.1:0-2720 GCA_964505995.1 uncultured Zetaproteobacteria bacterium | reverse complement strand
ACGATATAGCCATCGGAGGAGATGATGAAGCCGGTACCCAGCGCATGGCGCTCCTGCGGCGGCATGTTGCGGAAGAAATCCTTGAAGAAATCCTCGAACGGGGATCCCGGCGGAAAACCGAAGCCTGGAGGAAGTCCCTGCTGGCTGCCTCGAACCACTGTGGTCGTACTGATGTTGACCACCGAATCGGCCTGCTCGGCCGCCAGATCGGCAAAGCTGTCGGGCATGGCCCGGGCCGTCGAAACGAAGGCCACCAGCAGCAGCCCCAGCGGAATCAGTCGCTTCAGACGATGCATGTTCTCTCCTTTGGACATCAGATGGCGAGGCCAAAGCCTCCGGCTACCTCGCGGGAATCGCAGGCCACGTTTTAATGGCGCAAGATGAATGGATGATGAAAACTGTCAACTCCCCGGATCGTTCCCTACACCGGCCGGATCGGAATGGACGGCGCCGTTCTCTCGATACGCAGCATGCGTGCGTCCATGTCCGACCCATGGGTAGGCCGCATCAGAAACCCCGTATAGGTCGCCAGCACGCCCCCGAGCCCGGCCAGTGCCGCCCAGAGTTCCGGCTGCGAAGCCGACAGCGCCACGGCCAGCTGTCGCCCCAGCAGCCCGACGGCGATAAAGGCCAGCATCGGCCAGCCATAGAGACGGAAGGCCACCCTCAGCAGCATCGCATCCGGCACCTCGAGAACAACCTCGTCACCGACCCTGGCATGCAGCCGGTTCGGCACCCGCAGCCGCGCGAACCGCTGTGACCAGGACCCCATCGTCGAGCAGGAGGCCCGCCCGGCGCAGTCGCCGCATGCGCTGGCGCGCCGGGCCTCAACCCAGGCCTGCGAGCCTTCGACGGCAATGACGGTGACCCGTTGCTGCATGCTGCCTCCTTCGCATCCGGCAAATGCCGAATCTGCAAGCCCAAGCTTACACGCGCCGCGCGGCCTGGTGAACATAAATCCGTCGCTGGCGGCATGCTGCATTTACACTAGCATGCGTGCATGCACCGTTCAGGACACCAGCGGCTGGATACCGATTATCTCATCATCGGCAGTGGCGCCTCGGGGCTGCTGGCGGCCTCGCGCCTGGCTCATCACGGGCGCGTGCTGCTGGTGAACAAGGGCCGCTTCCAGGATTCAAGCACCTGGTATGCCCAGGGCGGCATTGCCGGCGTGATCTCGGATCAGGACAGCATCGAATCGCATGTCCAGGACACGCTGGCCGCCGGCGCGGGCCTGTGCCATGAAGAAGTCGTGCGCGACATCATCACGCACGGCGGACGCATCCTGCGCGAACTGATCGACATCGGAACGGGCTTCGATGCCGATCAGAACGGCCTGCACCTGACGCGCGAGGGTGGCCACTCGCACCGGCGCATCGCCCATGTCCAGGATGCCACGGGCCGCGCCATCGGCGAGGCACTGCTGGCACAGATCCAGCCGCGGGAGAATATCACGCGGCTGGAAGACCACGCCGCCATCGATCTGATCTGCCTGCCTCATGGCGAATCCGGGGAACGTCGCTGCTTCGGCGCCTATGTGCTGACCCCGGATCATCGCATCCTGAGCATCGCGGCCTCGCACACCATCCTCGCCACGGGTGGAGCCGGCAAGGTCTGGCTGTTCACCTCCAATCCGAGCGGCGCGTCCGGCGATGGCATCGCGATGGCCTGGCGCGCCGGCGCCGAGGTCATGAATCTCGAGTTCATGCAGTTCCACCCGACCTGCCTGTATCACCCGAGCGGCTCGAACATGCTGCTCTCCGAAGCCCTGCGCGGCGAAGGTGCCATCCTCGTGGATGCGAGCGAGCGCCGCTTCATGTTCGACTATGATGCGCGTGCGGAGCTGGCGCCGCGCGATATCGTGGCCCGGGCCATCGATCATGAAATGAAGAAACAGGGCGCGGACTGCATGTACCTGGATGCGCGCCCGATCGGAGCCGAGGCCATCGAACGGCAGTTTCCGAACATCCGTTCCCGCCTGCTGGAGCTTGGTCTGGACATGCTGAGCGAGCCAATCCCGATCGTGCCGGCGGCGCATTACATGTGCGGCGGGGTCCGCACCGATATCCATGGCCGGACCAGCATTCCCGGCCTGTATGCCATCGGCGAGACGGCCTGTACGGGACTGCATGGCGCCAACCGGCTGGCCAGCAACTCGCTGCTCGAATGCCTGGTCATGGCCGATCATTGCTCGGCCTGGATTCAGGATCAGCCGGCCATCGAGCTTCCGAAGCTGCCGCTGTGGGATGACAGCGGCATCGAGCCGGAATCCGAACGCATCCAGATCAAGCAGAACTGGGATGAGATACGCTCGGTGATGTCACACTATGTCGGCATCGTGCGCAGCAACGAACGCCTGCGCCGGGCCCGGCGCCGCCTGCGCCTGATCCGCGAGGAGATTGAGAGCTATTACTGGAAACATCCGGTCACCCGGGATCTGATCGAGCTGCGCAACCTCGAACTGGTCGCCGAGCTGATCGTGAAATGCGCGCTCAGGCGCAAGGAATCCCGCGGCCTGCACTATTCCACCGACTACCCGCAGACCAGCCCGAAGGCGGAGGACACGATCCTGACGCCGGAGCAGCGATGAACGGCATCGGACGCTGTATCCATGTATTCGTGTCCGGCCGGGTTCAGGGCGTGGGCTTCCGTTACGCAACCTGTGAGCAGGCCCGGCGCCTGGGACTGGACGGTTGGGTGCGAAACCTGCCGGATGGCCG
>CAZDLB010000096.1:1196-6584 GCA_964505995.1 uncultured Zetaproteobacteria bacterium | reverse complement strand
ACATGTCCTCGCCCCAGGTCGCGAACTTCAGCGGCACCTTGTCGTAGTAGTTCGACACGCCGCCGTTGATGACCTGGTTGTCATGCAGCTTGAAATACAGCAGCACGGCCTTCTTCAGCCACTCGTTCGTCACCCACTTGCCCGCGTCATCCTTCTCGGCCACGCGCACGCCGCCGTCGTCCAGCAGCTGGATGGAATGCTCGACGGCCTCGCGGATCTCGGGCTCGACATCGTGATTGTTCCAGCCATCGCGGCTTTCCCAGGCTTTTTCGATGACTTGCTGCAGATGATTCATATGCTCTCCTCTTCCCGGACCGAGGCGGGTTCTCGTCCAAAGGCTTGCCGATGAGCCCGGCTCTTTCAAGCCGCGATTGCGCTAGAGAACGATCTCCTGCGGCCGCGCATGACTCAGGAATTCGATGTTGGACATCGTCAGCCCATAGGCGCCGGCATAGCCGAAGACCGCGATATCCCCGACATCGGCGGCCTCGACATGGACATCGTTGGCCAGCTTGTCCGCACCGGTGCACAGCGGCCCGCCGAAATAGACCGATTCGTCGCGCACCGACTCCTGCCCCGGAAACAGCGGCGGGCGATGCATGCGCACGATGGCCAGTGGATGATTGATCGCCAGCGCTGCGGGCCTTCTGAAATGATTGATGCCGCCGGCGCAGATCACCTGCTTCTTGCCGCGGCTCTCCTTGATATCGAGGATCTCGGTGCAGAACCAGCCGGAATCGGCCGCCAGATAACGCCCGAGTTCCAGAAAGAAGGTGCGCCCGGCAAAGCCGTAGGTCTCGATCAGACGCTCAAGCCCGTCGGCATAGGCCGCCGGGTCGAAATCCTGGCCGGTTTCGAGATAGTCGATGCCGAAGCCGCCGCCGAAATCGATGATGTCGCAGATCGTGTCCGGATGCGCCGCCTCGATCCGCTGCGCCATGCCGAACACCAGCTCGCAGTTCTTCAGCAGGTCGTTCACGTTCAGCACGCCACTGGCGGCATAGACATGCAGCCCGCGGAAGTTCAGATGCCCAAGCCCGAGAATCTCCGGCAGCACCGCATCCAGCTTCTCCTCGTCGATGCCGAACTTCTTCGAGCCACCGGAGAACGTCGTCTGCGCCTCGTGGATATCGAAATCGGCATTGATGCGCAGCAGCACGTCCTGCGTCTTGCCGAGTTCGGCGCAGATCGCCTCCAGCCGGTGCGCCTCCAGCAGCGATTCGACATGGATCGTGCGGATGCCCTGCTCCACGCCCCAGCGCAATTCCTCGGGCGTCTTGCCCGGCCCCGTGTAGATCAGCCGCGACGGCGCAAAGCCCGCCGCCACGGCCTTTTCGGCTTCACCGAGGCTGGCGATCTCGATGCCTGCCGCGCCGGCCTCGCGCGCCGCCTGCAGAAAGGCCGGATGGGGATTGGCCTTCATCGCGTAATAGACCTCGACCCCGGCCGGCATGATCGCGCTCAGATGCGTGATCTTCTGCCGCATCGGGGTCGTATCGTAGACATAGCAGTTCAGCGTGCCGCCCTGTTCGGCCAGCTGGCGCAGGGTCTGCTCGACCTTATCCGGGATACGCATCGCTAGATCCTCACCTTTCTGAGCCGGTGCGCCAGCTCCGCCGCCTTGTCCGGCCCGTCCACCAGGGCTGCGCGCACAAAACCCGCCCCCGGATTATCCTCGCCGGCGCCCAGATAGGCGCCGGGCAGCACCGTCACCGCCTGCTGCGCGAAGGCGGCCTTCGCGAAGGCCTCGCCATCGCCCACCGGCAGCCAGACGAAGAAGGAGCCCGCCGGCGGCGCACCCTCGCCCCAGACATCAAAGAAGGCGCGCAGGCTTTCGCGATAGACCTTCAGATGATCCTGGACATGAGCCTCGTCCGCCCAGGCGCGGGCCGCGACATGCTGCAGCGGCAAAGGGGTCGCCGGCCCGGTATAGCTGCGCAGCTTCGCGAAACGGGCAATCAGCCCTGCATCGCCGGCGATCAGGCCGGAGCGCAGGCCGGGAAGCGCCGATCGCTTGGACAGCGAATTCATCACCAGGCAACGGCGGAAATCCGTCCGCCCCATCCGTTCGCAGACCTCGAGCAGGCCGACCGGCGCATCCTTCCAGTAGATCTCGGAATAGCATTCGTCGGAGACGATGAAGAAATCGTGGCGATCCGCCAGCCCGATCAGCCGGGTCAGATAGGCCTCGTCGGCGATCCATCCGGTCGGATTCGACGGCGAACACAGATAGACCAGCGCCGTGTCTTCCCAGACATCCTCGGGCACCGCATCCAGATCCGGGGCGAAACCGGTAGCCGCGGTGCACGGCATGAAATACGGACGGCCGCCCGCTGTGACCGCCGCACCCAGATAGATCTGATACATCGGATTGGGCATCAGCACATACGGCCTGCTGGTCGCCTCGGGATTGATCAGCGCGTGCGCCACGGCAAAGAGCGCCTCGCGCGTGCCGTTGGCCGTGAGTACCTGGGTGCCGGCGTCAACTTCGGACAGCCCATAGCGGCGCTGCAGCCAGGCCGCGATCGCCTCGCGCAGCTCGGCATTGCCGCGCGTCGCCGGATACCGCGAGAATCCATCCAGCGCCTCGTTCAGGGACGGCGCGACGAAATCCGGAAGCGGCAATCGGGGCTCGCCGGCGCCGGCATCGATCGGCTCCAGATCCGGATTCGGCGCGATGCCATGCAGCAGCGCCTTCAGCCGTTCGAACGGATAGGCCCCGAGCTGATCCAGCCGCACCTGGCGGGTCTGATCCGGCCGGCTCACTTCATCAGATCCACGCCGCGCGCATGAATCGGCGCGCTCCAGGCACCGAGATTGCCCTCGGCGTCCACGGCGCGGATGCGAAAGACGAACTCCCGTTCCGTGCTCTTCAGGTTGATCAGCTTGATCAGCGGTTTGCCGACCTGGCCGGGAAACGGCGGCTGCTCGAAATAACGCCGGAACATGCCCGGGCAGCCGCAATAGGGATCGACCTCGGTGCGGTCGATCTGATAGCCGACACCCTCCGGGGAACCAGCCAGAATGAACTCCAGCTTCAGCGAACCGCCGTTGACCTCATGCTTCAGGTTCAGGATCTGCGGCGGTGTCCCCGCGGCCGCCAGCGTCGGCGCCTCCTTGCGGCCGCAGCCGGCCAGCAACAGCAGCATCAGGCCGATGCAGGCCAGGCTCGATCCATTCCAGCGCAGATTCATCATTGATCCTCCAGACGCTTCTTCCAGGCCGCAACCTGGGCGCGCACCTGCACCGGCGCGGTGCCGCCGACATGGTCGCGCGCCGCGACACAGGCCTCGACCGAAAGCGCGCGCACCATATCCTCGCTCAGGCGCTCGTCAATGGCTTGGCAGGCTTCGGCATCCATCTGATGCAGCTCGATGCCCTCGCGGATGCAGTGCGCCACCGACTTGCCGACGATCTCGTGCGCCTCGCGGAACGGCACCCCGGCGCGCACCAGCGCATCGGCGAGATCGGTCGCCGTGGCAAACCCGGAAGCCGCGGCGCGATGCATGGCCTCGCGGTTGACCTTCATGCCCGGCAGCATGTCCGCAAACACCCGCAGACAGGCCTCGAGCTGATCCATCGCATCGAAGACGGCCGTCTTGTCTTCCTGCATGTCCTTGTTGTAGGCCAGCGGCAGGCCCTTGATCGTCGTCAGCATCGCGACCAGCCCGCCGATGATGCGCCCGGCCTTGCCGCGCACCAGCTCCGGCATGTCCGGGTTCTTCTTCTGTGGCATGATCGAAGAGCCGGTGCAGAAGGCATCGGGCAGATCGATGAATCCGAACTGGGCGCTCATCCACAGGATCAGCTCCTCGGACAGACGCGACAGATGCACCGCGCAGATGGAGGCGGCCGCCAGCAGTTCGATGATGAAATCGCGATCGGACACCGCATCCAGCGAATTCGCGGTCGGCGCATCGAAACCGAGCTCGCGCGTCGTCATCTCGCGATCGATGGGAAAAGTCGTGCCGGCCAGCGCGGCCGAGCCCAGCGGATTGACGTTCAGCCTGCGGCGCGCATCGGCAAAGCGGCCGGCATCGCGATCAAGCATCTCGACATAGGCCAGCAGATGATGCCCGAGCGTGACCGGCTGCGCCGTCTGCAGATGCGTGAACCCCGGCATGATGGTCGCGGCATGATCCGATGCCTGATCCACGAGCACCTTCTGCAGGCGTCGAATGCCGCCAACGAGCTCGTCGCTCCGGCGGCGCAGATAAAGCCGCGTGTCCGTGGCGACCTGATCGTTGCGGCTGCGCGCCGTATGCAATCGCTTGCCGGCATCGCCGATCTTCTCGGTCAGGCGCGCCTCGATGTTCATGTGCACATCCTCGAGCGCCACGGTGAACTCGAACTCGCCGGATTCGATCTCGCCCAGGATCTCATCCAGGCCGCGCAGGATGGCGTTCAGATCCTCGCGCGAAAGGATGCCCTGCTCACAGAGCATGCGCGCATGGGCCTTCGAGCCTGCGATATCCTCGGCATACATGCGGGCATCGACCTCGATCGAGGCGTTGAACTGCTCGACAAATTCATCGGTCGGCGACTCGAAACGGCCACCCCAGGGCTTCGTGGACATGCTTTATGACTCTCCCGTGGATTCGCGAAGGCCAAACTATAGCATCCGTTGGGCAAACGGAAATCTTGCACCGGATCAGTAATGCGGCGGGGGCGCCTCTTCATCCGGACGGGCCAGGCCCGAGCCATGCTGCTCGCGCAGATGCTGCCGGATGCGCTTCACCTCCGCGGCCAGTGCATCGAGCTGATCCTGCTGCCGGGTCACGACCTCATTGAGTTCGCCGACAAGATGGTCCTGATAGGCCAGGCGGGTTTCCAGTTCGATGATGCGTTTTTCCAGATCCATGACCGCACTCTTTCCATTGCACACGTTCATGACAACGGATTATTTTCTTCGCCCCATCATGCCTACGGCCTGGCTGGAGCCACCAGAAAGCTTGCCCATGCAATACCAACGCTGATCATGTTCGCCACGACCAGCCATCCAAACCTTCTGCTCGAATAACTCAATTCGACCTTAAAAAGCTTGATGTAAACCAGGCCTTCAACCCATGCATTGATCAGGCTGGCGAGCAAGAACGCCCCGATCCAGGTCATGGGGTTGAATGTTCCCCAATTCAGGGCCCACATATAAACAGAGCCCGGAAACAGTTCCCACAGCAGGCCGCTCAACGGAATAAGCAATAAACCAAGAAATGATGAAACTGCATTGGCAGACACATCCGCGATGACAGCCTGCCTGGGGCTCAGGGCGAATATCCTGAGGACAAAAAAATACTCTACCAGTATTCCCGTTAATATCGCCCACCAGGAAAATATGCGCGTTTCCAGATATAGCGCCGGCCAGACCATATCCGCCATTGCCAGCGATGG
>CAZDLB010000096.1:0-1096 GCA_964505995.1 uncultured Zetaproteobacteria bacterium | reverse complement strand
CGAACCAGTACACCAGCACGATATAATTGATCACCGTGCACCAGCCGAGAAAGGCCTGAAGCTGTTCCAGATTCATCGTTCACCTCCCGGGGCCAACCGGCCAAATCCCGATGCAAGCCAATACTCCAAGCCTGAACCGTCAGACCCATTGCAGCGGCGGCTCGGCCATCGCCGACGCCTGCTCCTTCAGCGACAGGATATGATCCTGCCAGTATCGTGTGCTGTTGAACCATGGAAAGGCATGCCTGAAGGCCGGATCCTTCCAGCGGCGCGCGATCCACGCGGCATGATGCATGATGCGCAGCGTGCGCAGCGCCTCGATCAGCATCAGCTCACGCGCATCGAAATCGAAGAACTGGACATAGCCCTCGAGCAGCGCGGAAATCTGTCGCTCGCGGTGGGTCACATCACCCGACAGAAACATCCACAGATCCTGCACCGCCGGCCCCATGCGCGCATCATCGAAATCCACGAGATTGAACTCGCCGTCACGCCAGAGAATGTTGCCCGGATGCGTATCGCCGTGCAGCCGGATGCGCCGGTAGTTCCCCACCCTCGCAAAGATCGCGTCCACCTCGTCCAGCAGCGATTCGGCAAGCCGCTCATAGGCCGACTCAAGCTCCTTCGGGATGAAGCCGTTCTCGATCAGGTATTCGTAGGAATCATCGCCGAAGTGCGCCACCGTCAGCTCCGGCCGATGCATGAAATCGGCCTGCGCCCCCAGCGCATGCATACGGCCGATCAGCCGACCCAGCCGGGTCAGCAGGGCCGCATCCTCGAACTCCGGTGCCCGACCGGCGCGCCGCGGATACAAGGCAAAGCGATACGGGCCGATATGATGCAGTGTCGAGCCATCCTCATCCTGCAGCGGCGCAACGGCCGGAATCTCCAGCGACGCAAGCTCCAGCGTGAATTCATGCTCCTCGAGGATCGCCGCATCGCTCCAGCGGCCCGGACGATAGAACTTGGCGATCAGCGGTGCTGCATCGCACAGCCCCACCTCATAGACCCGGTTTTCATAGCTGTTCAGCGGCGACAGCATCCCGCTGGTCTCATGGCCCAGCGATTCGATCGCATCGAGGATGTCGTTCGGCTC
>CAZDLB010000095.1:5168-6630 GCA_964505995.1 uncultured Zetaproteobacteria bacterium | reverse complement strand
GGGATCCGATGGATGCTATTCGGGCTGGGGCTGTGCGTCTCCGGCCAGGCGCTGGCGGCCGATGCCGCCGGCACGGTCGAATACATCAAGGGGCAGGCCGAGATCGGCCGCGAAGGGGCATGGCAGCCGGCTGCCATCGGCATGGCCGTGCACGTCGGTGAGCATGTCCGCACCGGGGAGTCCTCGCGCATCCGTATCCGTTTTGCCGACGGCAGCAGCATGCAGATGGGAAGCCGGGCCGAGGCCGTGATCGAGCGCTACGCGGTGCGGGCCGACGGAGGCCTGATCGGGGCGCTGCTGGACCTGCTGCAGGGACGGGCGCGATTCATCGTCGAAAAGCTCAAGCGGGCCGATGCCGAGTACAAGGTTCGCCTGCGCACGGTGCTGATCGGGGTGCGCGGTACGGACATCCTGGCGCAGTCGGAAATCGCCGCCGATCATGTGGCGCTGGTCGAAGGGCGCGTGGCGCTCAGTGCCGCGGCCAGCCCCGAGGTCATGCTGGACAAGGGGTTTTATGCGCGAGCGGCATCGGGGCGCATCCAGCGTCCGGTGGCCATTCCCGAGGCCTGGCTGGAGGCATTCATCCTGGATGTCGGCTTAAGCAGCGAGGGCCGGCGCAGGAAACAGGGTGATGGCGGCGAGGACTCGGCGCCTGCGAGCGTGATCCAGCAGCAGAGCATCGATCAGCTCGGCTCGCCGGTCATCGTGCCGAGGTGACGTAGGATGTTCCGTGCCGTGCATCGGCGAGGATTAAGGCGCTGGCTGCTTCTGGCTCTTGGGCTGCTGGCCGCCTGTTCCCAGGCCGGCAATCCATCCCCGTCCGGCACGGCCCTTGCGGGCGGCGCGGGTGGCGGCGCGGGGGGTTCCGGCGCGGGCAGCAGCGTCACGGCGCTGATCTCGGCCGGCTCCCTGTCCAGCCGTTTTTCGACGATGAATCGGCTGCAGCTGAGCATCACAGCTCCTGCCGGCACGCCGGGCATGCCGATGCAGCTGAATCTGCCCATCGGCGGCCAGGCGGTGCCGCTGGTGCTGCCGGTGGGGGCCCCGCTGAGCTTTACCTTTGATGTCTTCGATGCGACCGGGAATTATCTTGCGAGCGGCAGCCAGACCCAGACCCTGCAGGCGAACACGAATCCGGTGATTCCGGTCAATGTGAATCCCGTGCCTCCGGGCATCCCGTATGTGGACCCGATCACCGGCCTGACCGGCACCGGGCCGGTGATTCCGCTCACCGTCAGCGTCATCACCGGCGCCAGCCAGCAGCCGCTTTCCGGCGCCATCGTCTCGCTCGGGCCTGGCGGCACGGCGACAGCCGTGACCGATGCCTCGGGACTGGCCAGCTTTGCCAGCGCGCCGATGCCGCAGGATGTGCATGTGTTCTTCGGCGGCAATGCCGTGTCGGTGCTGGCCTTCTCCGGCTCAGCTCTCGTCGTGCCGATGCCCGAGACGGCGCCGATATCGG
>CAZDLB010000095.1:0-5068 GCA_964505995.1 uncultured Zetaproteobacteria bacterium | reverse complement strand
CCGATGCGCGGCCCGGTCGGTGTGTCGGCGATGATCGAAAACCCGCTTGATCTGACCCCGAGACCGGACCTTGGCCTGGCCATGGCGAGCGTCGCCGCTGGCCATCATGCCGCATCCCCATTGAGCCTGACGCTTCCCGATCCGGCTACCCAGCCGCGATATGCGCCGATCGGGCTTTCGATCACCGCGCCCGTTCAGGTGGGCGGCATGCAGCCGACGGCGGTTGTCAGTGCCGAGGCGCTGGCCGATCTCGGGGGCGGTGATTTCCGCTTCGTCTCCCACAAGGATAACAATCTTCTGGCGGCCAACCGGCGCGATATCAGCATCTGGCCGGTGCCGGCCAATGGCTTCGTGCTGCATGTCTCGGTGACGGATACCTATGCGAGCAGCGAGGCCTGGACGCGCGCGCTCACGGCCGGAGGACTGACGCCGCCGCTCTCCTATCCGCCGGTGCCGGCGGTCAATGCGACGGCGACTTCCGTAGCCTGGACCGATCCGTATGCCCATGCCTGGGACGGCTTCGTCGTGCACCTGGCTCAGGGACCGCGCATCTGGAACATCCATGGGCTCGCGGCTGGCGCGTCCGTCACGCTGCCTACGGTTCCGGCCACCGCGACGAATCCGCTGAGCCCGGGCATCGCCGCCACAGCCAGCGTGGACGAATACGTGCTCGATCCGGCCGCCGGCTTTTCCGTAGCGTCCCCCGATCTGTGGTATCTGCCGCGCATGCTCGATCAGCGGGCGCGTTCGGCGACCGTTTCATTCGTACCGTAAGGCCCGTGGCCGAGCGGCTGGATACGACCCGGCATGACCGCGATGCGGCGGGCATGACCTATGTCTATCCGGTGGTGTCGCGCCGCGCCGGCGGCGTCTCCGTCGGTATCAACCTGAATCCGAACAACGCCTGCAACTGGCATTGCGCCTACTGTCAGGTGCCGGGGCTGAAACGCGGCTCCGCTCCCGAGGCGGATATCCGGCTGCTTGCCGAGGAGCTCGAGCGCATGCTGGCCGATATTCTGTCCGGCGATTTCATGCGCCAGCGGGTGCCCGAGGGTTATCGCCGGCTTGGCGACATCGCCTTTTCCGGCAACGGCGAACCGACGAGCTGCGGCAATCTTGTCGCGGCTGTGCAGGCCGTCATCGAGTCCATCCGGCGCCATGATCTCGATCTGCCGCTGCGGCTGATCACCAACGGCTCCTACATGGGCAAGGCCGAGGTGCAGGAGGCCCTGGAGCGGATGGCCGGGCATCGCGGCGAGGTCTGGATCAAGGTCGATGCGGTGCTGCCCGAGTCGGTGTGGCGCATCAACGGCGTGCGGCTGGATGCGGCGCGGCTGCGCGAGCAGGTCGCGATCTGCAGCCGGCTGTGCCCGACATGGATTCAGACCTGTCTGTTCGCGTGGGACGGCCATCCGCCTTCCGAGGCCGAGCAGCAGGCCTATCTGGCCTTCCTTTCCGATCTCGTGGATGATGGATTGCCGCTAAAGGGGGTGCTGCTCTATGGTCTGGCCCGGCCGTCGATGCAGCCGGAGGCGGGCCATCTCTCGCCGCTGTCCGAGGGCTGGATGCGCGAGATGGCCGCGCGCATCGAGGCGGTGGGCCTGCCCGTGCGCCTGTCCCTGTAGCGATGAATACCTTTGCTTCGCTTGGGGAGCGAACGGCGAGCTACTGAAAGGCCTCGAGCATCGTTTCCAGCGCCATCACGTCCACCTTCATCTGACCGCGGCCCTCGCCCTGCACGAGGATGCCCTCCTTCTTCAGGGCGCTGATGGCGCGCGAGACGGTTTCGCGGCTCGTGGAGAGCTGATCGGCCAGCAGCTGGTGGGTTGGCAGCACCGTCGTGTACCACTGCTCGTTTTCGCGCTGGCCGAAGCGGTGACAGTGATCGGCGAGGTAGGCGTAAAGCCGGTGCGGCACGTCCATGCTGCTGATGCGCTCCAGCACCTGGCTGGTGCGTCGCAGCCGTGCGACGACTTCGGTCAGCAGCTTCAGCGTGATCGCGGGCTGTCCGAGAAGCAGCGGCTTCAGATCCGAGCGGCGGATCTGCGCGAAGCGGCAGTCCTCCATCGTCGTGACCGTGGCCGAGCGTGGCTGGTCGTCGAGCAGGGCCATCTCGCCGAAGAAGGCGCCCTTGCCGAGCAGGGACAGAACCACCTCCCGGCCGTCCGGGGAGTAGGACGAGATCTTCACCGAGCCATCGAGGATGATGTACAGCGCCTCACCGGGCTCACCCTCCTGCACGACGATGTTCTTCTTGCGGACATCCAGGCGGCTGACCAGTTCGGCCACGGCCTCAAGCTCCGCATCGTCCAGCTCGGCGAACAGCGGCACGCGGCGCAGCAGCTCGGGCATTTTCAGATCAGTCATCCGTGGTTGCCCCGTTGCGCATCAGGCGTACCGGCCAGGTGGCCACGAGATGTTCGCCCAGGTGCGGGCGCATCTGCTCGATCGCATGCTCGATGCGATCCGTCGTATCCATGGCCTCCACGAGGATCGGAAGGTCGGAGGACAGGGAAAGGAACGAGGCCGAATGCACGCCATGGGCGCCCATGCCCTCAATGCCGCGCAGCACGGTGACGCCGTGCAGGCCGCATTCGCGGCACAGATCCAGCACGGCCTCCATCGCCGGGCGACCATCGATGCGCGCCGTTTCGCTCAGATAGATCCTGAGACACGATCCTTCCACCATCGCTGAAGGCCTCCCTCCGCACTCCCGGATGAGCCCTTAAGGCTCTGCTCAGCGTTCGAGCATAGCATGAGGCGGCATCAACGCAAATCATCGGCTGTGCCCTTTCGAATTGAGGCAGGGATGCCAACTGGTACCGGGAGCGGGAGTCGAACCCGCACAGAGATTGCTCTCCGAGGGATTTTAAGTCCCTTGTGTCTACCAATTCCACCATCCCGGCATATCGGAGAAAGATCGGCAATCATGCCAAATCGGGGGGAAGTCGCAACCGCGCCCATGGACGGTCTTTTCGCTCAAGTCTGCGGCGGCCGGCGCGATAATGTCATGCATGCTGCAGACGGCTACGGAAAGGCGATGCGCGCTGCGCAGGGCGGCGGATCATGAGCTGACGGTGCGCGTGCCGGCTGGCGACGGACGCATCGTCGGCGAGCATACACTGCTTTCCGATATCTCGCCGGAAGGTCTGAGCTTCATCACGCGGCATCCCGAATACTACGTCTGCGGCCAGCCGGTCATGCTGCAGATTCGGGATACGCAGGCCGGTGAGGTCACGGTCTTCGGGCGCATCGTATGGATGAGCGATCCCGATATCTCCACCTGTGGCGAGATGATCCAGCCACGCGTCGGCGTCTGCCTGAGCGCCGGTGAGCCACCGCTGTCGGGCTGATGGCTTTTCCCGCTTTTATCTCCGGCAATCTTCGCTAGGCTTGCCGCATCATCAAGGGAAAGATTCATTTTCCCGCAAATCTCCGAATCGAATGAGGAAACAGCATGATTGATATCAAGGTCAAGGCGGGAAGCGCCACCAAGCAGCGCGATGACGCCGTCGTTCTGCCGATTCTGGAAGGACGCAAGCTCAGCCCCTCCGGCAGGGCATTGCAGGAATCCACGGGCAAGGTGATCGCGCAATATCTGAGAAAGTTCGATCATCTGGGGGAATTTGGCGATATCGGCATGCTCTATGAAGTTCCGGGATGCTTCAGCCAGCGCGTCGCCTTTATCGGCGCCGGCGAGGAAAAGAAGCTTTCGCTGGATGCGCTGCGGCGGCTGGCGGCGAAGGCGGCCCGCTTCTTCGACCGCGGTGGCGCGCGTGATATCTCGCTGTTTCTCAGCGAGCTTTCCGTCCGCGGCGCAACCGTCGCGGACAAGGTGCAGGCGATTGCCGAGGGCGTGTGGCTCGGGCTTTACCGTTTCGATCGCTATCAGAAGCAGGAGAAGAAGAACCGGCGGGAGCTGCGTTCGGTGACGATCATGATCGAGTCCCGCCGCGACCTGGCGGATGCCGAGGCGGCCGTGGTTCGCGCCCGCGCGCTGGCGGCTGGCACGAACTTCGCCCGCGATCTGGCCAACGAGCCGGGCAATGTCTGCACGCCGGAATGGCTGGGCGAGCAGGCGCTTTCGCTGAAGCATGAAAGGCTCAAGGTCACCGTGATGGACAAGGCAGCCATTGAGAAGGCCGGCTTTCATGCGCTGCTGGCCGTCAATCAGGGCTCGGCGAAGGAGCCGCGCTTCATCGTGCTGGAATACAACGGTGGTGACAAGGGCGAGGCGCCGGTGGCGCTCGTCGGCAAGGGCCTGACCTTCGATGCCGGCGGCATCTCGATCAAGCCAGCCGCGCAGATGGACGAGATGAAGTTCGACATGTGCGGTGCGGCGGCCGTGCTCGGCATCTTCCGGGCCGCCACCGAGCTGAATCTGCCGGTCAACCTGCTGGGCGTGATTCCGTCCACCGAAAACCTGCTGGGCGCGGCGGCCTACAAGCCGGGCGACATCATCACCAGCTACAAGGGCATCACGATCGAGGTGCAGAACACCGATGCCGAGGGGCGGCTGATCCTTTGCGACGCGCTGGCCTATGCGGCCGAGAAAAAGCCCGCCGCGATCATCGATTTCGCGACGCTCACCGGCGCCTGCGTCATCGCGCTGGGCTCGCAGGCATCCGGTCTGATGGGCAATGACGACAAGCTGATCAAGGCCCTGAAGCGCTCCGGCGATTACACCTACGATCGTGTCTGGCAGTTGCCACTGTTCGAGGAATATCAGCAGCAGATCAAGAGCGAGATTGCGGACATTCGCAACATCGGCGGCCGCGAGGCCGGCACGATCACTGCGGCCTGTTTCCTGTCCCGCTTCGTCGAAGATGTTCCGTGGGCGCATCTCGATATCGCCGGCACGGCCTGGAACATGAAGGGCACGGACATCTCGGCCAAGGGTGCGACCGGCGCCGGCGTGCGACTGGTGGGCGACTACCTGATCCG
The DNA here is from genome assembly GCA_964505995.1 of uncultured Zetaproteobacteria bacterium. Classification (GTDB taxonomy): domain Bacteria; phylum Pseudomonadota; class Zetaproteobacteria; order Mariprofundales; family Mariprofundaceae; genus JAJRVH01. Next base: position 124 of record CAZDLB010000095.1, on the reverse strand, counting down.
TCGCAGCCAGTAGCAGCCTGTAGCATATGGGGGGGTGGCCGGTTGAAGCCGGCCGCCCCGACCGGATGCGCGGGTGGTCAAGTCGGGCGTGACTGCTAGGCTGCTGCGACCATGGAATATCTGC
>CAZDLB010000094.1:0-6663 GCA_964505995.1 uncultured Zetaproteobacteria bacterium | reverse complement strand
GCCGAACTGCGGCGGGCGACCGAGGCCGAGGAGCTTTCGGAGATGCGCTCCGCGCCCGAGCAGGGCCAGTTCATGGCCCTGCTGCTGAAACTGATGGATGCCCGGCGGGCGCTCGAGATCGGCACCTATACCGGCTATGCGACGCTGTGGATGGCGCTGGCTTTGCCGGAGGATGGCGAGGTGCATACCTGCGATGTCTCCGAGCGCTGGACCTTTGTCGCGCGGCGCTTCTGGGAACAGGCGGGCGTTCAGCATCGGGTGCACCTGCACCTTCGCCCGGCGCTGGAAACCCTGGATGAGCTGCTGGAGCAGGGCCAGGAAAGCGCGTTCGATTTCGCGTTCATCGATGCCGACAAGATCAACTATCCGGCCTATTTCGAGGCCTGCCTGCAGCTGGTCCGCCCCGGCGGTCTGATTGCCGTGGACAATGTGCTCTGGGGTGGTTCGGTGGCCGATCCCGCCGATGAGCAGCAGAGCACGCAGGCGATCCGCGCCTTCAACCGCAGGCTCAAGGGCGATACGCGCGTGGATATCGCGATGCTGCCGATCGCCGATGGCCTGACGCTGGCGATGAAACGCTGAGCCGAGGGGCCCCCGCTGACCGGTGCTCAGGCCTTCTTGACGAACTCCGATTTCAGCTGCATCGCGCCGAAGCCGGGGATCTTGCAGTCGATGTTGTGATCACCCTCGATCAGCCGGATATTCTTGACCTTGGTGCCGACCTTCAGCGGCGATGACGCACCCTTGACCTTCAGATCCTTGATGATCGTCACGGTATCGCCGTCATGCAGCAGATTGCCGTGGGCATCTTTTACCACGAGGCCGCCTTCGCCTTCGCCTGCCGGAGCATCGGTGCTCCATTCATGCGCGCATTCCGGGCAGACGTACATGCCGCGATCCTCGTAGGTGTATTCGGAGCCGCACTGCGGGCAATTGGGTAGCTTGCTCATGTTTCAGTCCTCAATGAATTTTCCGGCATTCTACATGGATCCTGTCCGGGCTGAAGCCCGCCGCAATGCGGGGATGTTCAGCCACGGTTGGCAGCACGCTCGCGCCTGCCGGGGTTTGGCCCTCTGCGGCGCCTCCGGCTGGTCGGAGCACCCGGTTTACGCCGGTATCCGTGGCCGCGACCGGGAGTCCGCAGCGGTCCGGATGTTTCGGCCTTCGCCGGCCTTTCCATCTCGAAACCCGGAATGACGACCTCTTCGACGGGCTTGCCGATCAGCCTCTCGATGCCCCGAAGCAGCTTGATCTCCTCGTCGCAGACCAGCGACATCGCCTCACCCGTGCGACCGGCCCGGCCCGTGCGGCCGATGCGATGCACATAATCCTCGGGCACATTGGGAAGCTCGTAATTGACGACATGCGGCAGCTGGTCGATATCCAGGCCGCGGGCTGCGATGTCGGTTGCCACCAGCACGCGCACCGAACCGGCCTTGAATCCCTGCAAGGCCTTCGTGCGCGCGGTCTGACTCTTGTTGCCGTGAATTGCGGCAGCCTCGATGCCGTCCGCGATCAGCTGCGTGGTCAGGCGGTTGGCGCCATGCTTCGTGCGCGTGAACACCAGCACCTGTTGCCATTCCCCCTCGCGGATCAGGGTTGAAAGCAGCTCGCGTTTGCGGTTTTTGGCTACGGGGTGCACCCTCTGCGTGACCTGATGCGAGGCTTCGTTGCGCGAAACCTCGATGAGGACCGGCTGCTTCAGGATGCCTGCGGCCAGTTGCCGGATGTCGTTGGAGAACGTGGCCGAGAAGAACAGATTCTGCCGCTGTTGCGGCAGCAGGGCCAGAATCTTGCGGATGTCATGGATGAAGCCCATGTCGAGCATGCGGTCGGCCTCATCGAGGACCAGCATTTCGATGTTCGACAGATCGCAATGCCCCTGGCCGATGAGATCGAGCAGGCGTCCGGGCGTGGCCACGACGATATCGACGCCGCGTCTGAGGCGCTCGATCTGCGGGTGGATACCGACGCCGCCGAAGACAACGGCGGAACGGAACGGCAGATGCCTGCCATAGGTGCGAATGCTTTCGCCGACCTGCGCGGCCAGCTCACGCGTCGGCGTCAGCACCAGAACGCGGATATGCCTGCGACCATGGCGGGGGCCGGCGTGTTCCTGGCGCAGCAGGTGCAGCATCGGCAATGTGAAGCCGGCCGTTTTGCCGGTGCCCGTCTGGGCTGCGGCCATGATGTCCTGCCCGTTGAGAATCACCGGAATGGACTGGGCCTGAATGGGTGTCGGGCTCTCATAGCCCTGGTCGGCGATGGCGCGCAGCAGTTCCGGCGCCAGACCGAGTTTGTCGAAAGTCATGTTTTTTCCTTGGGTACGCGCACCTGCCGCAGGGAGCGACTCGATCAAGGCACGGTCGGATATTGGGAAACGGCCGCATGCATTGCGACCATTGGTCGGCGGGCAGAACGATCGCCCTGCCGAGATGGCGCCACCATACGGCATTGTCCGGAATTGGCAAGCAATACCATCGCTGCATTTTGCCGACGCTGCCGCTAGTCTGCGCCGCGATGCAGGCCATTCTTCTTCATTTCGGCGAGCTGGCGCTCAAGGGCAGGAACCGCGGTCAGTTCGAAAAGCGGCTGGCTGCCAATCTCAGGCGCCTGCTGAAGCCGGTATCGCTGCGCCGTGACTACGGCCGCATGCTGCTCGAATTCGAGCAGGTGGATCAGGCGCTGATCGATTACCTGTCGCTGATCCCGGGCGTGCGCAACTTCTCGCTGGTGCATCGCGCCGAGCGCGAGCTGGCTTCGATGCAGCAGGTCGCAGCCGATGCCGTGCGCGCCGCCTTCGGGGATGCCGAAGGCAACGTGGCGGGCCTGCCGTTTCGTGTTTCCGCCCGGCGGGGCGACAAGTCCTTCCCGCTGACCAGCCCGGAGCTGAATTTCGAGATCGGCGGTTATCTGAAGAGCAAACTTGGGCTGGTCGTGAATCTAAACGATCCGCAGATTACCGTGCATGTCGAGGTGACCCCGGCCGGCGCCTATATCTATACCGATCGGCATCAGGGTATCGGCGGCCTGTCGGTCGGCAGCTCGGGGCGCGGCGTCGTGCTCTTTTCCGGCGGCATCGATTCGCCGGTCGCGGCCTACACGATGATGAAGCGAGGCATGGAGGTCGTGCTCGTCCATCTGTACAACAGCAGCATCAACCGCGATTTCGCGAAGATCCGCGATCTGGCGGCCTGCCTTTCACGCTATCAGGGACGAACGCGCCTTTACATGATCGATCTGGAGGAGTTCCAGCGCCATGCGATAGCGCTGGTGCCAGCCGAATATCGCATGATCATCTACAAGCGTCAGATGATCCGCACCGCCGGCATCGTCGCCGGAATGGAAAAGGCCAAGGCGCTGGTCACCGGCGATTCGCTCGGGCAGGTGGCCAGCCAGACACTGGACAACATCCATGCCATCTACGATGCCAGCCCCCTGCCGCTGCTGCCGCCGCTGATCGCCATGGACAAGGAGGAGATCATCGCGCTGGGCCGTCGCATCGGCACCTTTGACATCTCGACCGAGGAATACTGCGATATCTGCTCCTTTCTGATCGCCAAGCATCCGGAAACGCGCGGCAAGCGTTCGCAGGTCGCCCGGCTGGAGGCCCAGTTGCCCGTCGAGGGTCTGCCCCTTCCCACGCGCCTGCATGTGTTCAGCGCCGGCCGGGAACTGGATGATCGCTCGCAGCGGGCGGCCGATCTGACCAGGATAAAGGTCTAGCAGCCTGCAGAACTCATGATAAACCCACTGCGCGGCAGCGCGGTCCAGAACGACCGGCTTGCTCGTTGCATCGCACCGATGATGCGCCCTGGAATCCAGCATTCTGGCCACGCTTTCCCGCCTGCTTGCTACGATGCCCCAGGTCCGACAGATAGCCGGAATCCCACATTTTCCATGCTTGCCGGCGGTTGACAGAGCCGTAGCGAGCCCCACTATTGGCACTCCTCTCAGGAGAGTGCTAAAAAATCGCTCCCAGGGGGTTGAATCGGAGAAATCCGGTCCCTATACAACGGTTCTCAATACCTGAATTCAAGGAGTAGCAACGATGACTACAAAGGTTCGTCCTTTACATGATCGTGTAATCGTCCGTCGCCTGGACGAGGAAGAGAAGTCTGCCGGGGGCATCATCATCCCCGATACGGCCAAGGAAAAGCCGATCGAGGGCAAGGTGATCGCGGTCGGTAACGGCAAGATCCTTGAGAACGGCGATGTACGGCCACTGGATGTGAAGGCTGGCGACACCGTCATCTTCTCCAAGTATGCCGGCACCGAAATCAAGATCGACGGCGAGGAGCTGTTGATGATGCGCGAGGACGACATCCTCGGCGTGATCGAGGGCTGATCGCCTCTCTGGCTTTCGCCCGACAGGGCATAAACGAATACCAATATCAAAGGAGAAAAAGGAATGGCTGCAAAAGACATTCATTTTGGTGAAGACGCCCGTGCCCAGATGATGGCCGGCGTGAACAAACTGGCTGAAGCCGTGAAGGTGACCCTGGGTCCGAAGGGCCGCAATGTCGTGCTCGAGAAGTCCTGGGGCGCTCCGAACATCACCAAGGACGGCGTGTCCGTCGCCAAGGAAATCGAGCTGGAAGACAAGTTCGAGAACATGGGTGCGCAGATGGTCAAGGAAGTCGCCTCCAAGACCGCTGACGTCGCCGGTGACGGCACGACGACCGCAACCGTGCTGGCGCAGGCCATTGCCAAGGAAGGCCTGAAGGCCGTGGCTGCCGGCATGAACCCGATGGATCTGAAGCGCGGCATCGACAAGGCCGTGCGCGCCGTCGTGGGCGAGCTGGGCAAGCTGTCCAATGAGGTCAAGAACAAGGAAGAGATCGCCCAGGTCGGTACGATTTCCGCCAATGGCGATGCGGAGATCGGCAAGATCATCTCCGAGGCCATGGAGAAGGTCGGCAAGGAAGGCGTGATCACGGTCGAGGAGGCCAAGGGCCTGGAGACCGAGCTGGATGTCGTGGAAGGCATGCAGTTCGATCGCGGCTACCTGTCGCCGTACTTCGTGACCGATACCGAGCGCATGGAAGCCAATATCGAGAATCCGTACATCCTGCTGCACGAGAAGAAGATCTCGAACATGCGCGATCTGCTGCCGGTTCTGGAGAGCGTGGCCCGTGCCGGCAAGCCGCTGGTGATCATCGCCGAGGACATCGAGGGCGAGGCGCTGGCAACCCTCGTGGTCAACAAGGTCCGCGGCGTGGTCAATGTGGCGGCCGTGAAGGCGCCGGGCTTTGGCGATCGCCGCAAGGCCATGCTCGAGGATATGGCCATCCTGACCGGCGGCAAGGTCATCTCCGAGGAGCTTGGCCTGAAGCTGGAGAACGTTGGCCTGGACGATCTGGGTACGGCCGGCAATGTGAAGATCACCAAGGACACCACGACCATCGTCGATGGTGCCGGTGACAAGTCCGCGATCGAGGGCCGCATCGCCCAGATCCGCAAGCAGATCGAGGAAACGACCTCCGATTACGACCGCGAAAAGCTGCAGGAGCGTCTGGCCAAGCTGGCCGGCGGTGTCGCTGTCATCAAGGTCGGCGCTGCGACCGAGGTGGCGATGAAGGAGAAGAAGGACCGCGTGGATGACGCGCTGCATGCAACCCGTGCGGCCGTCGAGGAAGGCATCGTGGCCGGCGGTGGCGTGGCGCTGATCCGTGCCCGCAGCGCGCTCGATGGCCTGACCGGCGACAATCCGGATCAGGATCGCGGCATTGCGATCGTCCGTCGTGCCGTCGAGGAGCCGCTGCGCCAGATCGTCACCAATGGCGGCGGCGAGGCTTCCGTGGTCGTCAATGAGGTTGCTTCCAGCAAGGAGGCCAGCTACGGCTATAATGCCGCCACCGAGGAGTACGGTGACCTGCTGAAGATGGGCGTTATCGACCCGACCAAGGTGACCCGTACCGCGCTGCAGCATGCAGCCTCCATCGCTGGCCTGCTGATCACCACCGAGGCCATGGTGGCCGAGCTGCCGAAGAAGGAAGCTCCGGCTGCACCGGCCGGTGGCGACATGGGCGGCATGATGTAAACATCCCGCCAGTGTCCCAGTGACGCGCAGAAAGGCCCGAAAACCTAGTGTTTTCGGGCCTTTTTCTTGCATCATCGTCTCATGACGTCCTATGATGTTGCGATGCACAACCCCCACTTCTGGGGGTTGTACTGGGGGTTGAAAGGGGTGGTTGAGCGATTTTCTCTCCCCCTATAAACCATATCAACCCCCAGCAATGGCAAATTGCGGAGTAAAATCATGAGGTTAACTGCACTCAAAGTGAAGCAGGCAAAGCATCCAGGGGGATCGGCGCCGAAAAAGCTAGGTGATGGACAGGGACTTTATCTCCTGCTCCATCCTAATGGCTCAAAGATCTGGAAGTTCCGTTATACCTTTGGAAACCAGCGGCCTGAACTCACGTTAGGTGCGTATCCCGATATCAGTCTGGCGAAAGCACGCCAAATGGCCTCCGAAGCCCGTGCCAAGCTGGCAGAGGGAGTCGACCCCCGTGAGGAGCGTCGTGCCGCCAAGCGCAAGCACTTACATACCTTCGATGCCATTGCGTTGGAGTGGTGGGAAAAGCAGTCATCAAACTGGAGCGACGGTTATGTTGCCAAGGTGAGGCGATGGCTGGAGCGGGATGTGTTTCCCGTTATCGG
>CAZDLB010000093.1:0-6673 GCA_964505995.1 uncultured Zetaproteobacteria bacterium | reverse complement strand
CGGCGACCCAGCACGCTGAGCCTGCTGGCGATGGCGCCGGCGGCCTGACGGTAGGCCTCGGCCTGCTCGGAGTCGGGGTGGGCGGCGACGATCGGCGTGCCCTCATCGGAATCCAGCCGGATCTGGATATCCAGCGGGATATGCCCCAGCACCTCGACCTGCTGTTCGGCGGCGAGCCGGTCGGCGCCGCCCTCGGCAAACACATGCGAGGCCTGGCCGCAGTGCGGGCAGATGAAGACGCTCATGTTCTCGATGATGCCCAGCGTCGGCACGTTGACCTTGTTGAACATCGCAATGCCCTTGCGCGCATCCAGAAGCGCGATGTCCTGCGGTGTGGTGACGACGACGGAGGCGGTGATCGGCACCTGCTGCGCCAGCGTCAGATGGATGTCCCCGGTTCCGGGAGGCATGTCGATGAGCAGGTAATCGAGCTCGCCCCAGGCGACATCGCGAAGCAGCTGCATGACCGCGCCGGATACCATCGGCCCGCGCCAGATCATCGCCTGGCCCTCATCCACCAGATAGCCGATGGACATCGTGCGAACGCCGTAATTCTCCAGCGGATAGAGGGTCTTTTCCTCGAAATCGGGGCGCTTGCCGGCGAGATTCATCATGCGCGGAATCGACGGGCCATAGATGTCCGCATCCAGCAGCCCCACGCGGGCGCCCGTCTGCGCCAGCGCCACGGCCAGGTTGACCGCCGTCGTCGACTTGCCGACGCCGCCCTTGCCGGAGGTGACGGCGATGATGTTGGCGATGCCGGGAATGGCCTGTTTCTGCGGCACGGCAACGACCTTCGAGCTCATGCGGATATCGGCCTGCTCGATGCCGGGAAGCGCCAGAACCGCTTGCTCGGCCTGGCGACGGAACTCCTCCTTCACCGGGCAGGCCGGCGTGGTCAGCTCGATCGTCAGCGAAACCCGGGAGCCGTCCACGCGGACGTCCCTGACGAAGCCCAGCGAGACGATGTCCTTGCCGAAATCGGGGTCGATGATCGTCGAAAGGGCCTTGAGGATGTCCTTGTCCGTGATCGCTGCGTTGCTCATGGGGCCTCCGTCGGGGTCCGGCATCGTCCGAAGACCGGGTAAAACTGTCAAGTTTTTCGGCCGCAGCCGGATGCCGGCCGCGATATGACCCCATGCAGAAGTGTGGGCTCTTTCGGTGTACGGGACTCGCATTGATCCATATAATCCGCGCCCATGAGCGAGATCGCGCTGATTCTGGTTTCGGCCGTGCTGGTGAACAATTACGTGTTGACCAAGTTCCTCGGCATCTGCCCCTTCCTCGGCACCTCGAGCAAGGTCGAGACCGCGATCGGCATGTCCTTTGCGGTGATGTTCGTGATGACGATGGCCTCGACGGCCTCCTGGCTGGTGCAGCAGTACGTGCTGGTGCCGCTGCATCTCGAATACCTGCAGACGATCTTCTTCATCCTGATCATCGCCTCGCTGGTGCAGTTCATCGAGATGCTGATCCACAAGACGAGTCCGGTGCTGTATCAGGCGCTGGGCATCTTCCTGCCGCTGATTACGACGAACTGCGCCGTGCTCGGCGTGGCCATCCTGAACGTGCAGCAGGAGCAGACCTTCCTGACCTCGGCGCTCTATGGCTTCGGCGCGGCGCTGGGCTTTGCGCTGGTGCTGGTGCTGTTTTCCGGCCTGCGCGAGCGGCTGGACGGCGCGCCGGTTCCGGCCCTGTTCCGGGGCTCGCCGCTGGCGCTGATTACGGCCGGCATGATGTCGCTGGCGTTCATGGGCTTTTCCGGCCTGGTCAAGTTCTGACAGGCCGATCATGAGTCATCTGCTGGCGGCCCTGCTGAGCCTTGGAGCCTTTGCGCTGATCGCGGGCATTGTTCTGGCCGTGGCCCAGAAGCTTTTCCATATCGAGGGCGATCCGATGGTGGACAAGATCGACAGCCTGCTGCCGCAGACCCAGTGCGGCCAGTGCGGCTATCCGGGCTGCAAGCCCTATGCCGCGGCCGTGGCCAGCGGCGAGGCCGAGGTCAATCACTGCGTGCCGGGCGGCGAGCGGGTGATGCTGCAGATCGCCGATCTGATGGGCGTGGAACCGAAGCCCGTCGAGGAGGAGGCCGCAGCGCCGATGCTGGCCTTCATCCGCGAGGACGAATGCATCGGCTGCACGCTGTGCATCAAGGCATGCCCGGTGGATGCGATCGTCGGTGCGCCGAAGCAGTATCACACGGTCATTGCCGATCAGTGCACCGGCTGCACGCTGTGCGTCGAGCCCTGTCCGGTGGACTGCATCGACATGCTGCAAAAGCCCGAGCTGATCGAGCACTGGTCCTGGCCGCTGCCGGATACGCAGCGTGCGGCGCTGGGGCAGCAGCGAAGGAGCAATCATGCCGGGCATGCTTAGGGAATGGGCGCAGAGGCTCGGCATCGTCGCGCACGGCTTTCATGGCGGCGTGCATCCCGAGGAACACAAGATCACCGCCTCCATGGCGATCGAGGACAGCCCGCTGGCGCCGCTGTATATCCTGCCGCTGAAACAGCACATCGGCGATGCCTGCGAGCCCGTCGTCGGCATCGGCGATCGCGTGCTGCGCGGTCAGAAGATCGCGCGCTCGGAGGGCTATGTGTCGGTGCCGCTGCATGCGCCGACCTCGGGACGCATCATCAAGATCGAGGAACACCCGATCGTGCATCCGTCCGGCCTGAGCATGCCCTGCATCTTTCTCGAGGCCGATGGCGAGGATCGGGAGGATCAAAGCCTGGAACCGTTGTCGAACTGGCGCGAGCTGGATGTCGCGCTGCTGCGCGAGCGTGTGCGCATGTGCGGCATCGCCGGGCTGGGCGGCGCCGTGTTCCCGACCTTCATCAAGCTGGTGCAGGACCGCAACAACCCGGTGCACACCGTCATCCTCAACGGCGTGGAATGCGAGCCCTATCTGACGAACGATCATCGCATGATGCTGGAGCAGCCCGAGGAGATCCTGCAGGGCATGGCGATGATCATGCACATCGTCGGGGCATCCCGGGGCATTATCGCGATCGAGGACAACAAGCTCGATGCCGCCGAGACCCTTGAACGGGCACTGGCGGACAATTCCGAGCTGGCGAATGTCTCGGTCGCCGTGCTGCCGACGCGTTATCCGCAGGGCAGCGAGAAGCAGCTGATCTACGCGCTGACGGGCCGGGAGGTTCCGGCCGGCAAGCTGCCGCTGCATGTCGGCGTGCTCTGCCAGAACGTCGGCACGACGCGGGCCATTCGCGATGCCGTGCTGCTGGGACGGCCGCTGACCGAGCGGCTCGTGACCGTCAGCGGCGATGCGATGCCGCGGCCCGGAAATCTGCGCGTCCGCCTTGGCGTGACGTTGCGCCATGTGTTTGCCGAGCGCGGACTGGAGGATTTCGATGACATCGCGATCCTGCATGGCGGCCCGATGATGGGCGAACTTCTGCCTTCGCCCGATGTGCCGGTCGTCAAGTCGTCGATCGGCCTGCTGGCCATGCGCCGGGACACGGTGATGCAGGCGCATCCGCCCGAGCAGCCATGCATCCGCTGCGGGCATTGCGGCGAGGCCTGTCCGGCCGGGCTGGTGCCGAATCTGATGGCCGATCACTGTCGGCACGAGCGCTTCGACAAGGCCGAGGACTATCAGCTGTTCGACTGCATCGAATGCGGCGCCTGCAGCTATGTCTGCCCGGCGAACATTCCGCTGGTGCAGTACTTCCGCTACGGTAAGGGACAGATCGCCCAGATCCGGCGAGAGCGGGCCTTTGCCGAGGCCTCGCGGCGCCGCTCCGAGGCGCGCGAGGCGCGACTGAGGCGCGAGAAGGAAGAACGGGCGGCGCGCCGTTCCCGCGTGCGCAAGGAACTGGCTCCGAAGGAAGGGAAGGACTGATGCCGATGCTCTTCAGCTCTCCGCATGTGCATGGCGGCGATTCGATCCGCATGACGATGCTGACGGTGATGATCGCGCTGGTGCCGGCCGGTGTCGTCAGCGTCTATCTGTTCGGCTGGCTGGCGGTGTTCCTGATTCTTGGCTGCATGCTCAGCGCGATTCTTGCCGAGGCCGCATGCCTGCGGCTGATGGGGCGGCCTTTGACGACATTGCTGGACAATTCCGCGGCGCTGACGGGGCTGTTTCTGGCGCTGACGCTGCCTGCGGCGACGCCGTGGTGGATGGCGGTGCTGGGAAGCGTCTTCGCCATCGTGCTCGGCAAGCAGGTCTACGGCGGACTGGGCTACAACCTGTTCAATCCGGCGCTTTCGGCGCGCGTGATCCTGCTGATTTCCTTTCCGCTGCAGATGACGTCCTGGCTGATTCCGATGCACGTCGGAACAAGCGCCCTGGACCTGTATGATCTGGCCCAGTGCTGGAGCTTCTTCCTGCACGGGCCTGACGCGCTGCATCTGGGCCTGGACGCGATCACGATGGCCAGCCCGCTGGGTCATGTGAAGACCGAGTGGACGCTGGGCATCGGCGTGCCGGCGGCGCTGGATGCCTACCATTACAGCTATCTCGATGCCTTTCTGGGACGCGAGGCCGGAAGCATCGGCGAAACCAGCGCGCTGGCACTGCTGATCGGCGGCATCTACCTGCTGGCAAGGCATACGATCACCTGGCATATCCCGTTCGCCTATCTCGCGACGGTGCTGCTGCTCGCGGCGATCTTCCATGCCGTGGATGCGGAGCGATTCGCGCCGCCGCTGTTTCATCTGTTTGCCGGCGGCCTGATTCTCTGTGCCTTCTTCATGGCCACCGACCCGGTCAGCTCTCCGGTGACGCCGGCCGGACAGATCGTGTTCGGCATCGGCTGCGGTGTGCTGACCTGGGTGATACGCAGCTTCGGCGGCTATCCGGAAGGCGCGATGTTTGCCGTCGTGCTGATGAACTGCGCCGTGCCGCTGATCGACCACTATTTCCGGCCGCGCGTCTACGGGCATGGAGGGCGAACATGAGCCGGGATCAGATTCGCATGGTCATCGCGCTGGTGCTGGTCGCGGTGATCGCCGCTCTTCTTCTCGGGGTCACGGACATGTTCACACGCGAGCCGATTGCAAAGGCGCAGAAGCAGGCGCTGCACCGGGCTCTGGTGCAGGTGCTGCCCGAGCATGCGAACGATCCCCAGACGGATCAGCGTCGCATCGGGGAGGGGGATCAGTATGTCGTGATGTATCCGGCGCGGGATGCTACGGGACGCCTGATCGCGCTGGCTTGGGAGGTCGTCGCTCCGGACGGCTATTCCGGGAGCATCCGTATCCTGATCGGCCTGCTTCCCGATGGTCGCATCCATGCGATTCGTGTGACCGACCACCGCGAGACGCCGGGGCTTGGCGACGGTATCGTACGCAACCAGGCGTGGCTGGACAGCTTCCGCAACCGCGCTCTTGACGGCACGCGCTGGGCCGTGAAGAAGGACGGCGGCGATTTCGACCAGTTCACCGGGGCGACGATCACGCCGCGGGCCGTGGTAAAGGCCGTGCATCGCGGTCTGCAGTTCTTCAGTGCGCATCGCGAACAGATCATGCGGGCTTTTGCGGAAGATCGGGCGGTCGATGGCGAAGGAGGACGGAAATGAATCGTTCCGAAGTCTTCATGGACGGCTTCTGGCACAACAACACGATCTTTGCGCAGCTGCTGGGCATGTGTCCGCTGCTGGGCGTGACGACATCGGCGGAAAACGGCTTCTGGATGGGCGCGGCCACGCTGCTGGTGCTCATCGGCTCCAATCTCGTGGTTTCGCTGGTGCGCGGCCTGATCCCGAAGAATGTGCGCATCCCGGCCTATATCACGATCATCGCCGCGTTCGTGACCGTCGTGGACATGGCGATGAATGCCTGGATGCATGAGATGTATCTGGTGCTGGGCCTGTTCATTCCGCTGATCGTCGTCAACTGCGCCATCCTTGGGCGGGCCGAGGCGTTTGCCAGCAAGCATACGCCGATGGATGCGCTGACCGATGCGCTCGGGGTGGGCCTGGGCTTTACCTTTGCGCTGGTGCTGCTCGGCGCGGTGCGGGAGCTGCTGGGGCAGGGCGAGGTGTTCGGCTTCCCGATCTTCGGTCCGGATTATCCGGACGTTTTGATGTTCATCCTGCCGCCGGGGGCATTCATCGCGCTCGGCTTCATTCTGGCCGGCATCAACCTGATTCATCGCCGGCTCGAAGCCGGCCGCAAACCCGAACCTCAGCCCGAGGCGTCGGCCCAGGCCGCCCGGGAGTCGCTATGATGGACATCGCGTTCTGGCTGTTCATGCTGGGGCTTGCGGCCCTGCTGTGGTGGGCATCGTTCTATGCCACGAAGCGCATGCGCATCGAGAAGAACCGCATGCGTGAGGAGCAGGCCCGGCGGAATCTGGAAGCCCGAGCCGCTTCGCCGGGCGAGGGCGACGGGCCGCAGACATCGAAGGAGGAATAGTCATGCCGTATCTGCATGTGCATACCAATGTCCAGATTGAAGATGAGGTCGGCTTCATGCAGCGCTGCTCGCAAACGGCGGCCGAGGCGCTGGGCAAGCCCGAATCCTATGTCATGGTCAACCTCAGCCACGGCAAGCCGATGCTGTTTGCCGGTTCCGATGCGCCGCTGGCCTATGTCGAGCTCAAGAGCCTGGGCATGCCGGGCAGTGCGACGGCCGAGCTTTCCGCGACGCTGTGCGGCATGCTCGAGGATGCGCTCGGCATCGAGCCCGGCCGCGTCTACATCGA
>CAZDLB010000092.1:0-6719 GCA_964505995.1 uncultured Zetaproteobacteria bacterium | reverse complement strand
GATTCGTCGTGATTGTCATTTCCGGCAGGCCCATCTAGGGTCGCACCGATTCAATGATGGGGAGTCTGGCATGCTGAACAAGGTGATGTTGATTGGAAATCTCGGTGCGGATCCGGAGACGCGATTCACGCAGGACGGCACCTGCGTGTGCAATCTGCGTGTGGCGACGACGGAGAAGTTCAAGAATCGCAACGGCGAACCTCAGGAGCGCACGGAATGGCACCGCGTCGTGCTCTGGGGGCGCCTGGGCGAGATCGCCAACCAGTATCTGAAGAAGGGTTCGCGGGTCTATATCGAGGGCAAGATCGAAACCCGGAAGTGGCAGGATCGCGATGGCAACGACCGCTATACGACCGAGATCCGTGCGACCGAGATGAAGATGCTCGGCGGCGGAGCGGGCGGACAGGGCGGCGGTTTTCCGCAGCAAGGCGGCGCGCAGCAGGGCGGGACGCCGAAGCGGAATGACGACCCCTTTGCCGACGCGCCGGATTTCGGCGATGTGCCGGTGGACGACGACATCCCGTTCTGACATGCGCCCATGCCCGGAAACACGAAGGCCCTGGAGGGAATCGCCTCCAGGGCCTTTTCGATGATTCGCTGCCGCGTTTCAGCCAAGAAACCCGCGCAGCAGACGGAAGAGGGCCCGCGATGATTTCGGTGGTTTGCCGGCGGCGGCCTCCCTTGCGGCATTGCGCATCAGCTGGCGGATCTGGCCGGCATCGGCTTCGGGGTGGGCCTGCAGCAGTTCGGTCAGTGCCGCATCCCCCTCGGCCAGCAGGCGGTCGCGCCAGCGCTCGATGCGATGAAACGCGGCATCCTGCGCCTGCTTGCGCGATTCCAGCTCGGCCACGGCCTGCAGAAGCGACTCAGCATGCTGTTCGCGCAGCAGCCGGGTGATGAATTTCAGCTGCCGTTTCAGCGCCCCGTGCTTCATGCTTCGGGCCGAAGCGATCTCCCGGCGCAGCGGATCGCCCAGCTCCATGGCATCCAGCTCGGCATCGTCCATGCCCACCAGCTTGCGGGCCAGATCGTGCAGGGCATGGATCTCGCGCTTGATCTGACTCTTGTTCGGCCGTTCGACGCGGCCTGCGTCCATGTCGCCGGTATCGATCAGCCTAGACATGCTCGCGCGTCTTGTGGAAGGTAATCTCCGGCCACTGTTCCTCGGTATAACTCAGCTTCCAGGCGCTCGGCGCCAGATAGGCGAGGAAGCCGTCGCCATCCTCGGCCAGGTTGGCCTCGAACTGGCGTTTGAACTCGGCCAGTTTTTTTTCGTCATCCGAGGAAACCCAGCGGGCCACCTGAAACTCGGTACCGACATAATCGGCATCGACCTTGTATTCGGTCTTCAGCCGCTCGACCGTGACATCGAACTGCAGCACGCCGACCGCGCCGAGGATGTAGTCGCCGCCGAGCAGAGTCTTGAAGACCTGCACCGCCCCCTCTTCGGAAAGCTGCAGCAGGCCCTTGTGCAGCTGCTTGCGCTTCATCGGATCCTTCAGGCGCACGCGGCGGAAATGCTCGGGTGCGAAGTTCGGAATGCCGGTGAATTTGAGCGGCTCCTTCGTCGTGAAGGTGTCGCCGATCTTGATCGTGCCATGGTTGTGGATGCCGATGATGTCGCCGGGATACGCCTGATCGACATGCGAGCGGTCCTGGGCCATGAAGATCGTCGCATTGGCCAGCTTGATGTCCTTGCCGAGGCGATGGTGGCGCACGTTCATGCCCTTCGTGAATTTGCCGGAACAGATGCGGAAGAAGGCGATGCGGTCACGATGCGCCGGATCCATGTTTGCCTGGATCTTGAAGCAGAAACCGGAGAATTCCTTCTCCTCCGGACGGACCATGCGCTCCACGGCCTGCCGCGGCCCGGGCGGCGGGGCGAGCTCGACGAAGGCGTCGAGCAGCTCACGCACGCCGAAATTGTTGATGGCGCTGCCGAAGAACACCGGCGTCTGGGAGCCGTTGAGGAAATGTTCAAGTTCAAAGGGATTGGCAGCACCCTCGAGAAGCTCGACCTCCTCGCGCAGCTCGTCGGCCTGGGCGCCCAGCAGTTCATCCAGCCGCGGGTCACCGAGATCTTCGATGCGGATGGATTCGAAATCGCGCGTTTCCGCACCCGGCGTGAACAGGTTCAGCTCCTTCCTGTACAGGTTGTAGACGCCCCTGAATCCCTTGCCCATGCCGATCGGCCAGGACATCGGCGTGCATTCAATCTGTAGCTTGTCCTCGATGTCGGCGAGGATATCCAGCGGCGGCATGCCTTCACGGTCGAGCTTGTTGATGAAGGTCACGATGGGTGTATTGCGCAGCCGGCAGACGCCCATCAGCTTCTCGGTCTGCGCCTCAACGCCATTGGCCGAATCGATGACCATCATCGCCGAATCCACGGCGGTCAGCACGCGGTAGGTGTCCTCCGAGAAATCCTGATGGCCGGGAGTGTCGAGCAGATTGATCTCGTAATCGCGGCCATCATGCCGGTAGTTGAATTTCATCACCGATGAGGCCACCGAGATGCCGCGCTCCTGCTCGATCTTCATCCAGTCGGATGTGGCATGGCGGCTGGCCTTGCGCGCCTTGACCGCGCCGGCCATCTGGATGGCGCCGCCGAACAGCAGCAGCTTTTCGGTCAGTGTCGTCTTGCCCGCATCCGGATGCGAGATGATGCCGAAGGTGCGGCGTTTCTGGATTTCCTCAAGCTGCGACATGGTGGGGCAAACTCTCCGACATGATTCCTGCTGGTTTATGCCGACCTTCGCCGGCAAAGGCGGCGCAGTGTAGCGAATCGTTGGCGCTTTGTGGATGCCCGGGGCCGGTCAGCGCCCGTTTCTCGCCTCGCGGGCCTGACGTTCGGCCTGCAGCAGAAGCAGATGCGTGACCAGGCGATGATAGGAAACCGGCTTGGCCAGGATCTGAACATTCAGTTCTTTCAGCCCCTTCAGGGCCTGATCCTCGCCGAAGGCGGTGATCATCGTGATCGGAATCCGCGCATCCGTTTCGCGGATGGCCCGCGCCAGCTGAACCCCGTCCATGTTCGGCATCATGTAGTCGCTGATCACCATGTCGAATCCGCCCGCCCCATGCTGCCGGAAGATGGCCAGCGCCTCGGCGCCATCGCTGGCCGTGACGATGCGATGACCCATGTTGCTCAGGAATGCCTTGTGGATGCGCATGACCTCGGGCTGATCCTCGACCAGCAGAATATTCCAGGGGCGGACCGCCTTGTTGTCCAGAGGCACCGGCGTGGCCTCCTTCTCCCCGGCAGCGGCTTCAGCTTCGGATTCCAGCGCGGCCGGCAGGCAGATGATGACGCTTGTACCCTGTCCGGGTTCGGATTCGACCTCGATCGAGCCTCCATGCCAGCGGACGATACGCTGCACCATCGCCATGCCGAGCCCGGTGCCGCCACTTTCCTTGCGCGTGCTCCAGAACGGCTTGAAGATGTGCTGCAGATGCTCTTCGGGGATGCCGCAGCCATTGTCGCGGACGATCAGCTTCAGGCCTTTTCCTGTATCCGGCTCGCTGCAGGGGGCAAGGCTGACGGTGATTTCGCCGCGGTTCTCCGGCATGGCCTGGGCGGCATTGCTGATCAGATTCAGCAGCACCTGCTCCAGCTGCGCCAGATTGGCGCGTACCTTTGGCAGGTTGGGCTGGATGTCGATCTTCAGATCGATGTCCGGCGGCAGCTGCACGCGGGCGATCTGCAGCATGTGGGAAAGGGCGCCGGAGATGTCCAGCACCTTGTATTCGGAGCTGTCGCTGCGGCCGAGCTCCAGCAGCTGGTTGACCATGCTCGATCCGCGTTCACCGGCCTCGATGATGTGGCGCGCATCCTCCCGGATCTGTGGGTCGTCATGTTCCATCTCGATCAGCTCGGCCTGGCCGATGATGCCGGCGAGCACGTTGCGGAAATCATGGGCGATGCCCGAGGCCAGCGCCGCGGCATAGGCCAGCTTCTGCGCCTCGGCCAGTTCGTGCTGCAGGCGTTCGCTCTCGCTGATGTCGGTCATGTAGCACAGCCCCAGATGGCGGCCCTCCTGCACGACGGAGGAGATTTCGCATTTGACCTGAATCGGACGATCCAGCACGCCCGGCAGCCGGACATAGCAGGTCCTCACCTTTTCCGGATGCAGGTTCAGCATCGCATCGATCAGGCTCTTGCGGTCCTCGATGATGACGATGCTGTCCACGGGCTTGCCAACCAGATGCTCGGGCCTGGCCGATACCAGCGAGGCCATGGCGGGGTTCGCGTAAAGGATCGGAATGCCCGGCTTTTCCGGATCAAAGGTGAAGGCCGGATGCGGATTCTTCGCAATCAGGCGCGAGGCCGAGGCCTCGGCCTCGAGCCTGGCCTGCAGCGTGGCCTCGTTCTTGCGCAGGATCGAATAGGCATAGCCGGAGATGTAGAAGATGCCGAGCAGCTCCGCCGCAAGTCCCAGCCAGTCCACGTCCAGTCCCAGATGGAAGGTGGTGATCAGACTTATGGCGGCCATCGAGATCAGCGCCAGCACCTGGCAGTAGCGCACCATGCCCGCGCCATAGCGGAAGCCGTTGCCGACGATCGGGCTCATCAGCAGGACATAGGCGACGCTCATGTGGCCGCCATCGGCCCACATCGCCAGCACGATCAGGTAGTTATCGACCGCCGGGATCAGCATCAGCCGCAGCTGGGAATAGGGGCGCCGGCGTATCCAGACCAGGCAGTACAGGTTCAGCGCCAGGTAGGCCGGAATCGAGACGGCCAGGATCGGAAGGATGCGATCGAAGTAGGGGCCGTGGAAGGCGATGTACAGCGTGAAGATGATGCCAAGGACAAAGCGGATCAGCGCCTGCTGCGATTGCGTGGCGATGAATTCATCTTCCCTGGGCAGCAGCCGCTGATCGACGATATGTTCAAGCAAGCGCAGGGCTCCTTTTGTCCATTCTGAATCCCAGCTTAGTCGAAGCTGAAGGCATGCGCCAGCCAGCGGATGCGTGCCGGGATGTAAGGAGAGGGGATGCTGCGCGACCCATCTGTCATGATGCCTCGCAGATGGACCACCCGGATTGCAATGACGGCACCCGGATTCATGCTGGCGCTGTTCCTGCCCACTGTGGGAACGGCCTGGGCGGGGAGCGAGCCGCAGGTCGTGGAGCTGACCCAGACCCACTGCCAGTTCATCGAGCCCGAGGGGGGCGACCGGCATCTGCGGGCATTCAGCTTCGGTGAATGCCGCAGGATCAATGGCCAAACGGGGAAGAAACGGCTGGCGGAGGCCAGGCCGCTGCGGCTGACGGCCGGCGAGTATGTTTTCCGGATTCGCAATCGCGACGTGGATTACGAGCTGGGCTTCTGGCTGCGCGGTGCCGGGGTATCCCGACTGCTGCTGCCGCAGGTTTCCGGCGGCGGCATCATGGCTGGACAGAGCAGGGATTATCGCATCAGCCTGAAGCCCGGGGGATATCGCTATTCCTGCCCGCTGAATCCGACGCCGGATTATGTGCTGATCGTCGAATAGGGTTTCGGGCCGGAAAGGAGAGAACATGATCAAGCGGCTGTTTCCGATGCTGGTGCTGATGGCCGGACTCGTGCTGTTTTTCGCCCTGGATCTCGGGCGATTCCTGAACCTTGAGGCGCTGGCCGAACACCGCGCCTGGCTGCTCGCTCAGGTTCAGGCGCATCCGCTGCTGGCGCCGGCGATCTACATGCTGCTCTATATTCTTGTCGTCGCCTTTTCGCTGCCGGGCGGAGCTGTGATGACGGTAACCGGCGGCTTCCTGTTCGGCACGCTGGCCGGCGGGATCTATGCCGTCATCGGCGCCACGCTCGGCGCCACGGCGCTGTTTCTGGTCGCCAAGACCTCGATCGGCGATGTTCTGCTGGACAAGGCCGGGGACTCGATCCGGCGCATGCAGCAGGGCTTTTCCGAGGATGCCATGAGCTATCTCTTCGTGCTGCGGCTGGTGCCCGTGTTTCCGTTCTTTCTGGTCAATCTGGCCCCGGCCTTTCTGGGCGTGCCGCTGAAGACCTATCTGATCGCCACCTTCTTCGGCATCATGCCGGCGACCTTCATCTATGCGCTGGCCGGCTCCGGCATCGGAAGCATCCTGCAGCAGGGCGGGGCGATCAGTCTGGCCGGGGTCATGACGCCGCAGATGATCGGCGCGCTCATCGGGCTTGCGGCGCTGGCGCTGCTGCCGGTGATCTACCGGCGATGGGCCGGCGCGGCATGGCCATCGGGGGAATAGGACATGGAAGAGCTGAAGGTGGATATCTGTGTGGTCGGGGCCGGTTCGGGCGGGCTGAGCGTGGCCGCCGGGGCCTCGCAGATGGGCGCCAGCGTGGCGCTGGTCGAGAAGGGGAGGATGGGCGGCGATTGCCTGAATACCGGCTGTGTTCCATCCAAGGCCCTGCTGGCTGCGGCCGAGAAGGCGCAGGCGGTTCGTGATGCCGGGACATTTGGCATCCGGACCGCTGAGCCGCGGACGGACTGGGAAGCCGTGCGCCGGCATGTGCATGCCGTCATCGAGGCCATCGCGCCGAACGACTCCGACGAGCGCTTCGCAGGGCTTGGCGTGCGGGTCATCCGGGCGCCCGGTCGTTTCGAGGATGAGCGCACACTGATCGCCGGCGATGTCCGCATCCGGGCGAAGTATTTCGTGCTGGCGACCGGTTCCTCGCCCTTCGTGCCGCCGATCAGGGGTCTGGATGGCGTTCCCTATCTGACGAATGAAACGAT
>CAZDLB010000091.1:0-6734 GCA_964505995.1 uncultured Zetaproteobacteria bacterium | reverse complement strand
TGTGGCGGAGCGGACGGGACTCGAACCCGCGACCTCCGGCGTGACAGGCCGGCATTCTAACCAACTGAACTACCGCTCCAGTTCGGGGCCGCAACTTTAAGAGCTGGGCAACCAAAATCAACCATTAATTCCGCATCGCCAACCGGCGGATGCCGGAACCGGGAAATGGTGGGCGCTGCAGGGATCGAACCTGCGACCTACGGCTTGTAAGGCCGTTGCTCTCCCAGCTGAGCTAAGCGCCCAAAAAACAAGGGCTGCAGAACAGCCCTTGAGATGGATGGGCGGCGGACCGCCCTCCGGATCTTTACTTGACGGCGTCCTTCAGGGCCTTGCCAGCCTTGAACTTCGGAGCCTTGGACGGGCCGACATGGATGGTCTCGCCCGTGCGCGGATTGCGCGCCGTACGAGCCGCACGCTCGGCCACCGAGAAGGTGCCGAAACCGACCAGGCTGACGGAATCACCGTTCTTCAGTGCTCCGGTGATACCGCTCAGAACCGCCTCGACGGCCTGGGTGGCCGCTGCCTTGCTCAGATCGGCCGCATCGGCCACGTGGTTGATCAGATCTGCTTTGTTCATTATTCCTCCCGCTGAAATCGATGGGTTTCGAACTATACGCACTCGACCCCATGTCCTGTCAAACGATTTTTATTGTTAATCCTTTGTTGTGCTTTATTTCCCCCATCGACAATCCTGCGTCAATGGGCTGCCGCCCCCGCATCATCGAGATAGATCTCGCTGATGCTCCCCGGCACAAAGCTTTCGGGCATACTCATCCCGGCCGGAAGCCGAGTCAAGGCATGTTCGAGCACCTGATCCATGTGTGCCACCGTATGAACCTGCAAGCCCTTCAGGACGTCCTCATGTATGTCCTTCAAGTCCTTCGCATTCTCAACAGGAATCACGGCCTCCGTCAAGCCTCCGCGATGCGCGGCCAGAAGCTTCTCCTTCAGCCCGCCGATCGGCAGCGCCTTGCCGCGCAGTGTGATCTCGCCGGTCATGCAGACATTGCGCTTGACCGGAATGCCCGTCAGCGCCGACACCATCGACGTGGCCATCGCCAGACCCGCCGACGGCCCATCCTTCGGAATCGCGCCCTCGGGAACATGCACATGGATATCCACCTTCTGATGGAAGTCCGGCTTCAGGCCGAGCTGGCGGGCGCGCGAACGCACATAGGTGAACGCGGCCTGGATGGATTCCTGCATCACGTCGCCGAGCTGGCCGGTGACGGTCAGCTTGCCCTTGCCGGGCATCAGCGCCGTTTCGATCTGCAGCAGCTCACCGCCAACCTCGGTCCAGGCCAGTCCGGTCACGACACCGATCTGGTCCTCTTCCTCGGCCAGGCCGTAGGTATAGCGATGCACTCCGAGATATTCCTCGATATCCGCCTTGCCAATGCGGATCGGCAGCTCTGCATCCTTGTGCTGCACCAGCCTGCGTGCCACCTTGCGGCAGAGCTTGGCCAGCTCGCGGCTTAGGCCGCGCACACCGGCCTCGCGCGTGTAATGGCGGATGATCTCCAGCAGCGCCTCATCCTCGATCTCCAGCTGATTGGCCTTCAGTCCATGATCCTGCATCTGCTTCTTCACCAGATAACGGCGTGCGATCTGCAGCTTCTCCTGCTCGGTATAGCCGGAGATGCGGATGATCTCCATGCGATCGAGCAGAGGCCCCGGGATATTCAGGCTGTTGGCCGTGGTAATGAACATCACCTCGGACAGGTCGTAGTCCACCTCCAGGTAGTGATCGTTGAAGGCGTAGTTCTGCTCCGGATCGAGCACCTCCAGCAAGGCCGCCGAAGGATCGCCGCGGAAATCCGCCCCCAGCTTGTCGATCTCGTCGAACAGGATCAGCGGGTTCTTCGTGCCGGCCTTTTTCATCGACTGCAGCACCTTGCCCGGCATCGAGCCGATGTAGGTGCGCCGGTGGCCGCGGATCTCGGCCTCGTCGCGCACCCCGCCCAGACTCATGCGCACGAAGCGGCGCTTCGTTGCCCGGGCAATGGATTTGGCCAGCGAGGTCTTGCCAACCCCCGGAGGGCCGACAAAGCACAGGATCGGCCCCTTCATCTTGCGCACCAGCTGCAGCACGGCCAGATGCTCGAGGATTCGTTCCTTGACCTTCTCCAGACCGTAATGATCGGCTTCCAGCACCTTCTCGGCCGCCGCGATATCGCGACTGATCCGGGAGCGCTTCTTCCACGGCAGCTCGATCAGCCAGTCGAGATAGTTGCGCACCACCGTCGCCTCGGCACTCATCGGCGGCATCTGGCGCAGGCGCTTGAGCTCGGCCTCGGCCTTGGCCCGGGCCTCCTTGCTCAGACCAACCGTCTCGATCTTTTCCTGCAGCTTCTGCAGCTCGGCCTCGCCGTCCTCATCGCCAAGCTCCTTCTGGATGGCCTTCATCTGCTCGGTCAGATAATACTCGCGCTGGCTCTTTTCCATCTGCCGCTTCACGCGGGAACGGATGCGCTTGTCCACCTGCAGCAGCTCGATCTCGTCCTCCATGTGGGCATACAGGTGCTCCAGCCGCGCAATCACGCTCGGCAGCTCCAGCAGCGCCTGCTTGTCCTCCACCTTCAGATTCAGATGCGCGGCGATGGTATCAGCGAGCTTGTCTACCTCCTCGACGGCGGACACGGACACCATGACCTCAGCCGGAAGCTTCTTGTTCAGCTTCACATAGGATTCGAACTTCTGCACCACCGAACGGGCCACGGCCTCCTGCTCGGCCGGATCCTCGTCCGCTTCGGGAAGAATGGCGAAATGCGCCCGCAGACAGTCTTCCTCGGGGCGAATATCGCTGATGCGCACACGCGGCCCCCCCTCGACGAGCACCTTGATCGTGCCGTCGGGCAGCTTCAGCAGCTGCAGGATATTGCCCAGCGTGCCAATGGAATACAGATCGTCCGGGCCGGGGTCGTCATTGGCTGCATCCTTCTGCGCCACGAGCAGGATGGTCTTGCCGGACTGCATCACCTCTTCCAGCGCCTTCACCGACTTGTCGCGTCCGACAAACAGCGGCACGATCATGTAGGGGAACACGACAATGTCCCGCAGCGGCAGCACGGGCAGCATGCCCTCGATCTCGCCTTTCTGCTGGCTGTCAGCCGCCTTGTCGTTGGACCATTCTGCCATCTGTCACTCCCGGACCCTGCGGCCGAGGCCGGCGGGTCGATTCTGGATCTCTGTTCATAGGATTATAGGGGCCATGCGACGGGCGGCAAGCCCGCCGGAGCGGTCAGGATGCTGCCTCTGCGCGGTCGTCCTCGCCGCGGAACACCAGCACCGGCTTGGTCTTGCCCTCGACGACCTCGCGGTTGATGACGCATTTCTCGACATTGCCCATCGTCGGGATGTCGTACATCACGTCCAGCATCACCGCTTCCATGATCGCGCGCAGACCGCGGGCGCCGGTCTTGCGTTCGATGGCCTTCTCGGCAATCGCCTCGAGCGCGTCATCGGTGAACGAAAGCTCGACATCATCATACTTCATCAGCGCCTGATACTGCTTGACCAGCGCATTCTTCGGCTCGGTCAGGATGCGCAGCAGCGCCTGCTTGTCCAGCTGGCCCAGCGTCGCCACGGCCGGCAGGCGTCCGACCAGCTCCGGGATCAGCCCGAACTTGATCAGATCCTCCGGCTCCACCTGGCTGAGAATCTCGCCGATATCCTTCTCGTCATCGGCCACGACCTCGGCACCGAAACCGATCGAGCGCTTCTTGCCCTTGGCCTCGATGATCTTCTCCAGCCCCGCAAAGGCGCCGCCGAGGATGAACAGGATGTTCGTCGTATCCACCTGCATGAATTCCTGCTGCGGATGCTTGCGCCCGCCCTGCGGCGGCACGGCGGCCACGGTTCCCTCGATGAGCTTCAGCAGCGCCTGCTGCACGCCCTCGCCGGAGACGTCGCGCGTGATCGACGGCGAATCGGCCTTGCGCGAGATCTTGTCCACCTCGTCGATGTAGACGATGCCGCGCTGGGCCTTCTCGACATCGTAGTCGGCCGCCTGCAGCAGCTTGAGAATGATGTTCTCGACATCCTCGCCGACATAGCCGGCCTCGGTCAGCGTCGTCGCATCGGCCATGACGAACGGCACCTCGAAGACCCGGGCCAGGGTCTGCGCCAGCAGCGTCTTGCCGCATCCGGTCGGCCCCAGCAGCAGCACATTGCTCTTGGAAATCTCGACATCGCCCTCGCTGTTGTGGGCAATGCGCTTGTAATGGTTGTAGACGGCCACGGACAGCAGCCGCTTGGCCTGCTCCTGACCGATCACGTAGTCGTCCAGAAAGGCCTTGATCTCGGCCGGCCTGGGCAGCGCATTGTCACCGACCGGCTTCTTCTCCTCGCCGGAAAGCTCCTCGGTGATGATCTCGTTGCACAGCTCGATGCATTCGTCACAGATAAAAACAGTCGGCCCGGCAATCAGCTTCTTCACATCATGCTGAGACTTGCCACAGAAGGAACAGTAGAGGGTATTGTCGCCGCTGTTATTCTCCGTGCTCATCGGCACCTCCGTCGGCATCGACCTCGCTGCGCGAGGTCAGCACCTTGTCAACCAAACCGTAGTCGCAGGCCTCGTTGGCGGTCAAGAAGTAATCGCGCTCGACATCCTCGGCAATCTTCTCGAGTTTCTGCCCGGTATGCTTGGCCAGCATGCGGTTCATGCTGTCCTTGAGCTTGAGGATCTCGCGGGCATGGATCTCGATGTCGGTCGCCTGTCCCTGAAAGCCTCCGAGCGGCTGATGGATCATGATGCGCGCATTCGGCAGCGCATAGCGCTTGCCCGGCTCGCCTGCGGCCAGCAGGTGCGCGCCCATGCTGGCGGCCTGGCCGACGCACAGCGTCGAGACATCGCAGCGGATGTACTGCATCGTGTCGTAGATCGCCATGCCGGCCGTCACCAGCCCGCCCGGACTGTTGATATAGAGATAGATATCCTTGTCCGGCCCCTCGGATTCGAGGAACAAAAGCTGCGCGATGATCAGGTTGGCGATATGGTCGTCCACCGGACCATTGAGGAAAACGATCCGCTCCTTGAGCAACCGGGAAAAGATGTCGAACGAGCGTTCCCCCCGGGCGGTCTGCTCCACAACGATCGGTACCAGATTCATGCATGCTCCTCGCTCGGCCCGACAAGGCAGGCCGGATTTGGTCTCGCCAATCCCTATTCGCCGGCTTCCTGCTCCTTCTGCCACTCGGACAGGGGCTTCTCAACCTGCTTCGTCTTGGCCTGGGAGACAATATACTCAACACATTTGCGTTCAAGCAAGCGTTCACGCAGCGCGGCCAACTGATCCTGCTGACCCTTCAGCCAGGCCTTGAACTGCTCACGCTGTTCCTCCGGATACTGCTTCGCCTGCCGGTCGATCTCGGCATCCACCTCGGCCTCATCCACGGAGATATCGCCCAGCTCGCGCACCGACTGCAGCAACACCGACAGCTTCAGGCCCTTTTCGGAGCGCTGACGAACCTCCTGCATGAAGGCCTCGTCCTCGAACATCGAGCGATCCACCTGCACGCCCTGCTGACGCATGTTCTGCATCACGCGCTGGGTCGTCGCCCGCATGTCCTCGGCAATCAATCCCTCGGGAAGCTCGACATCGTTGGCCGCAAGCAATGCGTCCAGCGCCGCCTCGCGCGTCGCGGCAAAGGAGGCTTCTTCGGCTTCCTCGTTCAGCCGCGCCTCGATGTCGGCGCGCAGCGCTGCGGCATCGTCAAAGCCGAGCATCCTGGCCAGATCATCCTCATTTTCCGCATGGACGGGCCGGGCCACGCTCTTGATCACGGTGGCAAAGCTCGCCTCCTTTCCGGCCAGATGCGCGGCCTGGTACTGCTCGGGGAAGGTCACCTTCACCTCGACATCCTCGCCGGCCGCATGGCCGACCAGCTGCTCTTCAAAACCGGGAATGAACCGCCCCTCACCCAGCACCAGGGCCACATCCTCGCCCTTGCCGCCCTCGAACGGCTCGCCGTCGATGGAGCCGACAAAATCGATATGCAGCTGATCCCCCATCTCGGCCTTGCGGTCCTTCTCGATCTCGTAGCTGACCTGCGACTTCTGCAGTCGCTCGATGACCGCCTCGACATCCGACGGCTCTACCGTGACCTTAGTCTGCTCAAACTTCAGCTTCGACAGCCCCTTGACCTCGACCCTGGGCCAGGTCGTCACCTTCATCGTGAACTCGAAGCTGCCCTCAGGCTGGGTCACGGGGATATCCAGCTCCGGCTGAATGGCCGGCACGAGACCCGAGGACTCGATGGCCTCGACATAATGCGTCTGGATCAGTTCGGAAATCGTATCCTCGCGCAGCTTCGCGCCAAACTGCTTTTCGATGAGCTGGTTCGGGGTCCGGCCCGGCCGGAAGCCCGGCAGCTTCGCCTGTCGGGTCAGCTTCTGGACCTGCTCGGCATAGATGCGGTCGTATTCCGCCTGCGGCAGGCGAACCTGGACCTGATGCTCGTTGTTTCCCAGGGACTTGACTTCGGTCTGTATCATCGTGCTTTCTCCAGCGGCGGGACATTATTTTCGGTCTGGCAGGCCTTCCCGCCCGAAGGCGCTGCCTTGCGGATATGCTGCGGTGGTACGAGGGGGGGGAGTCGAACCCCCACACCATGGGTACTGGAACCTAAATCCAGCGCGTCTACCAGTTCCGCCACCCTCGCATGACCGACAAGAAAAAGGAGCAAGGCCGCACCTTACTCCCTCAGAACGCGGCGGAATGATGCCCGGG
>CAZDLB010000090.1:0-6796 GCA_964505995.1 uncultured Zetaproteobacteria bacterium | reverse complement strand
CCGCCTCCCGCAAGGGAGGAGATACAGGCTCGTAGCTCAGGGGTAGAGCACCACCTTGACATGGTGGGGGTCGGCGGTTCGAAACCGCCCGAGCCTACCACTTCCATCCTTCGAGGCCGGACTTGCCCAAGTCTGGCCTCTTTTCCATGGGCTGCATGCCGCTAGCATGCAGCACGTCTGTCACATCGGAGGAATTCGCGCCATGAAGATTCAGCTGCCGGATGGTTCAACCCGCGACCTCGAGGAAGGCGCGACTGCCTACGATCTGGCGGCTGCCATCGGTCCGGGGCTGGCCCGGGCGGCCGTGGCCGCGCGCATCAACGGCGAGCTGAAGGATCTGTCCCATCCGCTGCACGATGGCGACGAGGTGGCGCTGATCACCGACAGGTCCGAGGAAGGCCTGGAGATCATCCGCCATTCGACGTCGCATCTGATGGCCATGGCCGTGCAGGAGCTGTTTCCGAAGACCCAGGTGACGATCGGGCCGGTGATCGAGGATGGCTTCTATTACGATTTTGCCTTCGATCGAGCGTTCACGCCCGAGGATCTGGAGAAGATCGAGGCAAAGATGCGCGAGATCGCCAGGCGCAAGCTGGATGTCGTGCGCGAGGAATGGGATCGCGACGAGGCCATCCGTCATTTCGAGCAGCTTGGCGAGATCTACAAGGCGAAGCTCATCGAACGCATCCCCGAGGGTGAAACGGTCAGCCTCTATCGCCAGGGCGACTGGGCCGATCTGTGCCGCGGGCCGCATGTGCCGAACACCGGCAAGCTGAAGCATTTCAAGCTGATGAAGGTCGCCGGCGCCTACTGGGAAGGCAATGCCGAGAATGAACAGCTGCAGCGCATCTACGGCACGGCCTGGGCGACGAAGGAGGACCTGAAGGCCTATCTGCATCGCCTGGAGGAGGCCGAAAAGCGCGACCATCGCAAGCTGGCCAAGGCGCTGGATCTGTTCCACCTGCAGGAGGAGGCGCCGGGCATGGTGTTCTGGCATCCGAAGGGCTGGACGATCTGGCAGACCGTGGAGCAGGAGATCCGAACCGTCATGCGCGAGCACGGCTATCAGGAGATCAGGACGCCGCAGGTCGTCGATCGCAAGCTCTGGGAGAAATCCGGTCACTGGGGCAAGTTCCGCCAGGAGATGTTCACGACGAGCACCGAGAACCGCGATTACGCGATCAAGCCGATGAACTGCCCCTGCCATATCCAGGTGTTCAACCAGCATCTGCATTCCTACCGCGACCTGCCTCTGCGCCTGGCCGAGTTCGGCTCCTGCCACCGCAACGAGCCGTCCGGCACGCTGCATGGCCTGATGCGGCTGCGCAATTTCGTGCAGGATGATGCGCACATCTTCTGCACCGAGGACCAGATCCAGGACGAGGTGTGCAACTTCATCGACCTGACCTACGAGGTCTATCGTCGCTTCGGCTTCGAGGACGTCATCATCTTCCTGTCCGACCGGCCGGACAACCGTGTCGGCAGCGACGAGCAGTGGGACAAGGCCGAGGCGGCGCTGCACCAGGCGCTGAAGTCCAAGGGCATCGAATACGGGCTGAACCCCGGCGAGGGCGCCTTCTACGGGCCAAAGATCGAGTTCTCGCTGCGCGACTGCCTCGGACGCGTCTGGCAGTGCGGAA
Organism: uncultured Zetaproteobacteria bacterium; assembly: GCA_964505995.1. Lineage (GTDB taxonomy): Bacteria > Pseudomonadota > Zetaproteobacteria > Mariprofundales > Mariprofundaceae > JAJRVH01. Next base: position 5,156 of record CAZDLB010000090.1, on the reverse strand, counting down.
CGATCCAGGTGGATTTCTCGATGCCGGGCCGGCTGGATGCCGAATACGTGGCCGAGGATGGCTCGCGCCAGACGCCGGTGATGCTGCATCGCGCCGTGCTGGGATCGATGGAGCGCTTCATCGGTATTCTGATCGAGCATCATGAAGGCAGGTTTCCGTTCTGGCTGGCCCCGGTGCAGGCGGTGATCTGCAATATCACCGACGATCAGGCCGAATACGTGGCCGAGGTCGAGAAACGGATGCGCGCCGAGGGCTTTCGTGTCGAATCGGACTTGCGAAACGAGAAGGTCGGCTATAAAGTGCGCGCCCACACTCTGGCGAGGGTGCCGTTCATCCTTGTTGCCGGCAACCGGGAACGGGATGAGGGTACGGTCAATGTGCGCAACCTGAGCGGTGAAAACCTCGGGACGTTCAGCATCGAGGACTGGATTGCCGAGATGCGCCGCATGCGCGCCGACTATGCCTGAGTGCAACAGAACATACTGCGTCACGGAACGCATGAAAGGGGCTTTGTATTAAGAGAGATTTGCCAGTCAATCGCGATATCGTTGCCGAAACGGTGCGCGTGATTGATGACGAAGGTGAACAGCTGGGCGTCTTGCCTCTGAGCGAGGCGGTGGCCATGGCGGAGGCCAAGGGTCTGGATCTTGTGCAGGTGGCGGCGAAGTCCGATCCACCGGTCTGCAAGATCATGGATTATGGCAAATACAAGTACGAGCAGAGCAAGAAGGCGAATGCGGCGAAGAAACGCCAGCACGTGATGCAGATCAAGGAAGTGAAGGTGCGGGCCAGTACCGACACCCACGACCTTGAGACGAAGCTGAAACTGGTTCGCAAGTTTCTTGGCCAGGGTCACAAGGTGAAGGTGTCCCTGCGGTTCCGTGGCCGGGAGCTGGCGCATACCGACCGCGGCGCGGAGCAGCTGAGGAATGTGGCGGAACGGGTGGCCGATATCGGCAAGCCTGAGAAGATGCCGAACATGGAAGGACGTCAGATGATCATGATTCTGGCGCCGCTGAAAAAGTAGAACAGGAAGGTGCGGATATGCCCAAGATGAAATCGAACAGTGGCGCGGCCAAGCGCTTCTCCAAGACCGGCAGCGGCAAGTGGAAGCGCAACAAGGCGTTTTCCAGCCATATTCTGACCAAGAAGTCGCCCAAGCGTAAGCGTAACTTCCGCGGCACCGAGCTGGTTGCACCGGCCGATACCCGGGCGCTGGATCGTCTGATCCCGGGCCGCTGATCGCCACCGAACAGGATTTTAGGAGAGAGATATGCCACGCGTTAAATCAGGTGTACAGGCGCATGCTCGCCACAAGAAGGTTATCAAGGCCGCCAAGGGCTATCGCGGACGCCGCAAGAGCTGCTTCCGCATTGCGACGCAGGCCGTCGACAAGGCACGGCAGTACGCCTACCGCGACCGCAAGGTCAAGAAGCGCGATTTCCGCAGCCTGTGGATCGTGCGCATCAATGCGGCGGCCCGGGCCAACGGCCTGTCGTATTCGCGCTTCATGCACGGCCTGAACAAGGCCGGCGTGGAACTGGATCGTAAGGTGCTGGCCGATATCGCCGTGCGCGATGCCGACGCCTTTGCGAAGCTGGCCGAAACAGCCCGCGCGCATATCCAGTAAGCATCACACCGGCCCGGGTGCCGGTCAGGTTGAAGGATTGGAACGGCAGGGCTGTTGGGCTCTGCCGTTTTTTTGTTGCAGGAAAGGATGAGGGGATGCGATGAGCGAGCTTGAGAAACTGAGCGCGCAGCTGCAGGGACTGGAGCAGCAGGCGCTGACGGCCTTTGCCCAGGCCGCCGATCCGGCTGAGCTGGAGAAGCTGCGCGTGGACTACCTGGGCAAGAAGGGCCGGCTGACCGAACTGCTCAAGGGTGTGGGCAAGCTGCCGCCCGAGCAGCGGCCGGTGATCGGCCAGAAGGTCAATGCGGTCAAGAAGGCGCTGGCCGAGGCGCTGGAGCAGGCCGGCGAGGCTCTGAAGGCCGTGGCCGAGAAGCAGCGTATCGAGGCCGAGCGTATCGACGTGACGCTGGCCGGACGCAGGCGCCGGCTGGGGTTCATGCATCCGGTGCACCAGGGGCTGAAGGAGATGACGGCCATCTTCTCGCAGATGGGCTTTGCCGTGGCCGAGGGGCCGGAGATCGAGGACGAGTTTCACAACTTCGATGCGCTGAACATTCCGCCGGAGCATCCGGCCCGGGCGATGCACGACACCTTTTTCCTGAAGGATCTCGTGAACGATCAGGGCGAGCCGATGCTCTTGCGCACGCATACCTCGCCGGTGCAGATCCGTGCCATGCGCCGCTGTCTGGAACAGGGCGAGCCGCCGATCGCCATCGTCGCGCCCGGCCGGGTCTATCGCTGCGACTACGATGTCACGCACTCGCCGATGTTCCACCAGGTCGAGGTCTTCAAGGTGGATCGCGATGTCTCGCTGGCCGAGCTGAAGGGCGTGCTGCAGCACTTCCTTTCGGCCTATTTCGAGAAGGATGTGCCGATCCGGCTGCGGCCGCATTATTTCCCGTTCACCGAGCCCTCAGCCGAGGTCGATATCGGCTGCGTGTTCTGCTCCGGCAGGGGCTGCCGCATCTGCAAGCAGAGCGGCTGGCTGGAGGTGCTCGGCAGCGGCATGATCCATCCGAACGTGCTCAAGGCCGTCGGCATCGATTCCGGGGTCTATTCGGGCTTTGCCTTCGGGCTGGGGGTGGAGCGTCTGGTGATGCTCAAGCACGGCATTCCGGATCTGCGGCTGTTCTTTGAAAACGATATGCGTTTCCTGCGCCGCATGGGAGGAAGAGCATGAAGCTGCCACTGTCCTGGTTGAAAGAGCATGCACCGCTGGATGCGTCGGTGCCGCAGCTCAACGATGCCCTGATCCGCCTCGGCCATGAGGTGGAAGCGGTGGAATCCCCGCGCGAGGCCGTCCGTGGCGTGCGCGTCGGTCGAATCCTTTCCATGCGGCCGCATCCGAATGCCGACAAGCTGAAGCTTCTGCAGGTGGATATCGGCGAGGACGCGCCGCTGGCCATCGTCTGCGGGGCGTCGAACATGGACGAGGGAGACAAGGTGCCGGTCGCGACGATCGGCACGCGCCTGCCCAATGGCCTGACGATCAAGAAGGGCAAGATCCGCGGCGAGACGAGCTTCGGCATGTGCTGCTCCGAGGCCGAGCTCGGACTGGCCGAGGATGCGGCGGGCCTGATGATCCTGCCGGAGGATGCGCCCGTTGGCGCCGAGGTCGGCGACTATCTCGGGCTTGAGGAGGCGGTCTTCGATCTTTCGATCACGCCGAACCGCGGCGACTGCATGAATGCCCGCGGCCTGGCCCGCGATCTGGCGGCCGATGCCGGCATCGCGCTGAACGATCTGCCCGAGCCCCGGGTTGCGGTCAGCGCATCGGTGCCGGCCCCGTCCATTGATGTCGAGGCTGCTGATGACTGCCCGCTGTATCTCGGCCGCCGCATCCGCGGCATCCGTATCGGTGAATCCCCGGCCTGGATGCAGGCGCGGCTGATCGCGGCCGGGCAGCGGCCGGTCAACGGCGTCGTGGACGTACTCAACTATCTGATGCTCGATCTCGGGCAGCCGATGCATGCCTTTGATGCCGCCCGGCTCCAGGGCGAGGTGCGCGTGCGCAGCGCCCGGGGCGGCGAGGATTTCGGCGCGCTGGACGGGCGTAAGCTGAAGCTTCACGAAGGCGATCTGGTCGTGGCCGACGAGTCTTCGGTGATCGCACTGGCCGGCATCATGGGCTCGGAGCATTCCGGCGTCACCGATGCGACGACCGATATCCTGCTGGAATCGGCCTTCTTCCGCCCGGCGCGCGTGAGCACGACACGGCGTATCTATGCGATGGTTTCCGAGGCCTCGATGCGTTTCGAGCGAGGCGTGGACCCGGCCATGGTCGAATATGCGATGGCGCGCGCCACGGCGATGATCACCGAGCTTTTTGGCGGCGAGGCCGGGGAACTGACCGTGTGCGGCGATGTCGAAAAGGTGCTGGCGATGACCGGCGGCGGCCGCGAGATCGGCTGTTCGCTCACGCGTCTGCAGACGCGCCTTGGCATCGAGATTCCCGCTTCCTGCGACGCGGTGCTCTCGCGCATGGGCTTTGAGGTTCGGCGGCAGGGGGATGAGATTCGCGTGCGCGTGCCGAGCTGGCGGCATGATGTTTCCCTGCCCGAGGATCTTTCCGAGGAATATGCGCGCGTGATCGGCTTCGATGCGATCCCGTCGAAGCTGCCGCAACAGGGGCTGATCCGTTCGGAAAAGCCGGATGCGGCCATTGAGGATGCGCTGCTTGACGGCTTCGTTCAGGTCATCAGCTATGCCTTTATTTCGCAGGCGGAGCAGCGCATGTTCGTTGATGAGGATGGTGCCGACATCCGTCTGGGCAATCCGCTTTCCGATGCGATGAGCGTCATGCGCCGCAGTCTGTGGCCGGGGATGCTGAATATCGCGCGCTACAACATGAACCGCCAGCAACCGGGATTGGCGCTGGTCGAGAGCGGGCGCATCTATGAGCGCTCCAAGCAGTCTCATCGCGAGCGCAATACGATCGCCTGGCTGGTGGCCGGCGAGCTGCAGCGTGACGAGTGGTATGGCCGGGCGCGGCATGCGGACTTCTTTGATCTGAAGGGCGCGGTCGAGACCTGGCTGGGGAAGCGTGGGCTCTCGGCGCGCTTTATCGCCGATGATCGCGCGCGCGGCCTGCAGCCGGGCCAGAGTGCCGCCATCCATGTCGGTCGCGGGCAGGTCGGACGCATCGGGCGTGTCGATGTGGCGATCGCGTCGGATTTCGATATCGATGTTCCCGTCTATGTGGCCGAGATCGATCTCGATGCGCTGCCGGCGGGCAAGCCGGCGAGGTTCATGCCGCTGCCCGAATACCCGGGCTTCGAGCGCGATCTTGTCTTCCTCTTCGATCGCCATGTGCAGGCCGAGGCCATCCTGCAGTGTGTGCGCAAGGCCGGCGGCCAGCTGCTGGTCGAGGCGCGCATCTTCGATCGCTACGACGGCGAGGGTGTCCCCGAGGGCAAGGTCAGCCTGGGCGTGCGCTTCACGCTGCAGGCGCCGGACCGGACCTTGACCCAGGCCGATTCGGATCGGGCCATGCAGGCCATTGCCGAGGCCGTGGAAAAGGCGTTTG
>CAZDLB010000089.1:2908-6905 GCA_964505995.1 uncultured Zetaproteobacteria bacterium | reverse complement strand
TTGGCGCAGCGTTGCGCGCCAGTGAGGGCTGGTGATGAAAGATAGTTCCCTGAGCGGCATCCATCCGATTCTGATTGGCCTGATGGGTTCGGGCAAGAGCAGCATCGGGCGCCGGCTGGCGAAGGCGCTGGATCTGCCGCTGCTGGATCTGGATGAGCTGATCGTCGAGCGGGCCGGCCGTTCGATCCCCGAGATCTTCGCGGATGTCGGCGAGCAGGGCTTCCGCGATCTCGAGACCGAGGTTCTGAAGGATACGGTCGGCCGTCCCGCCGTGCTGGCGACCGGCGGCGGCATCGTCATGCGCGAGGAGAACCGGCGGCTGCTCAGAGAACATCCGCCGGTGATCTGGCTGAAGGCCGCGCCGGAGTTTCTGGCCCGGCGCATCGAGGGCGATACGAACCGCCCGCTGATTGCCGGCACCGATACGCTGAACAGGCTGCGGGAGCTGGCGCGCATCCGCGATCCGCTGTATCGGGAATGCGCCGATTTCGTGCTGCCGCGCGGCGACATGAAGAAGAAGGAGGCGCTGCAGGCCATTCTAGAGTTTCTGACTCGCTGGCGTGCCGGTTGATTTGCGTTGCTGAATTGCTAACTTCGCGGCACTTCCGATTCCGTCCCGGGATGGCCGGGACGATTCACAGGGGAATGGCATGAGCTTGGAAGATCAGATTGCAGGTTTCCGCAGCCGGGCCGAGGATTTTGCGGCCCGGCTGGATGCGCTGCGGAGGTCGCTTTGACGTCGCAGGCAAGCAGGAGGAGCTGCGCGAGCTGAACGCGCGCATCGAGGATCCCGGTCTCTGGGACAACCCGGAAGAGGCGCAGAAGCTGATGCAGGAGCGCACCCGTCTGGAACGGGTGCTGAAAAGCTACCAGGATGCCTTTTCCGCGCTCGAGGATGCCCGCACGCTCTTCGAGATGGCGGCCGAGGAACAGGACCGCGACAGCCAGATCGAGGCCGCGCAGTCGCTGGACGAGGTCGAGGACGCGATCGAGCAGCTTGAGCTGGCGCAGATGCTCGGCGGCGAGAACGATGCCGAATCGGCCTTCCTCGAGATCAATGCCGGCTCCGGCGGTACCGAGGCCCAGGACTGGGCCGAGATGCTGCTGCGCATGTATCTGCGCTGGGCCGAGCGCAAGGGATTCAAAACCGAACTGATGGAGTGCACGGCCGGCGAGGAAGCCGGCATCAAGTCGGCGACGGTGTCGGTCAAGGGCGAGTATGCCTACGGCTATCTCAAGGCCGAGATCGGCGTGCACCGGCTGGTGCGCAAGTCGCCGTTCGATTCGGGCAATCGCCGGCATACCTCGTTTGCCTCGGTGTTCGTCTATCCCGACATCGAGCGCGAGATCGATATCGAGATCGATCCGGCCGATGTGCGCGTGGATACCTATCGCGCCTCCGGCGCCGGCGGCCAGCATGTGAACAAGACCGATTCCGCCGTGCGTCTGACGCACCTGCCGACCGGCATTGTCGTGCAGTGCCAGAACGACCGCTCGCAGCACAAGAACCGCGCCGCGGCCTGGAAGATGCTCAAGGCCAGGCTCTACGAGCTGGAGATCGAGAAGCGCAATGCCGAGAAGCAGGCGATGGAGGAGGGCAAGACCGACATCGGCTGGGGGCATCAGATCCGCTCCTATGTGCTGGATCAGTCGCGCATCAAGGACCTGCGTACCGGCATGGAAACCGGCAATACCCAGGCCTTTCTCGATGGCGACATCGATGACTTCATCCATGCCCAGCTGATGGGTATCCGGCGCGGCGAAGCGACGGACTGAGCGTCGCAGGAATCAGAAAACTCTTTATTTTTTCGGCGATAACGCTAGGCTGCGCAGCCTTTTTGGTGGATGCCTGTCCTGGGCGCAGGCGGCTGCAAGCGACACTGGAGGTCTAGATGATCAAGCTGTATTCCGATGGGCACTGCCCGGATTGTCACCGGACCCGTATCGTTCTGGCGGAAAAGGAACTGCCGGTCACGACCATCGAGGTGGAGGCCGCGAATCCGCCGGCGGATTTTCTCGAGCTGAATCCCTACGGCAAGCTTCCCACCGTCGTGGATCGGGATATCGTCTTTTTCGAGTCCTCGGTGGTCAACGAATACCTGGATGAACGCTATCCGCATCCGCCGCTCAAACCCGGCTCTCCGGCCGAACGCGCGCAGATGCGCATGGCCGTGCTGCAGCTGGAGCGTGAGCTGTATGCGCTGTATGCGGACATGCAGAACCCACGCAAGAAGAAGGAAGCGTCGAAGAAGCTGACGAGCTATCTGGAGTCGCTGAACACCTATCTGGCGCGTCAGGAGTATTTCATCGGCGAGCAGTACACGCTGGCCGACGTGGCGCTTGCGCCGATCCTGTGGCGATTGCCGTCGCTGGGCGTGGATACGGCCAAATGGGGGAATCTCGAGGCCTACATGGACCGGCTGTTCGAGCGCCCGGCCTTTCAGCGTTCGCTCTCCGAACACGAGCAGATGCTGCGGGACTACTGATTGAATGAATCCACCCCGGCGCCTGGCATCGCCGGGATCATCCGCTGATCCACTGTCCGGCGTGGGTCGGGAAAGGATGGAGCGGGAGAAACAGGGGTTGCGATGATCGAGGTCGTGCATCAGGGGCAGGAAGCCTGGAAGGAGGCAACCCGCATCGTTCGCGAAAGCTTCGCCCGGGCCTATGGCGCCAGGCTGACCCAGTTCATGCCGCATTTCATCCGCGTACTCGACAAGGACAACCGGCTCAAGGCGCTGATCGGCTATCGCGATGCCGAATCCGAGAAACTCTTTCTTGAGGTCTATCTCGACGAGCCGATCGAGCAGGCGATCTCGCGCTATCTCGGCAGGCCCGTGGATCGCGCCAGCATTGTCGAGATGGGCAACCTCGCCGAACTGGCGCCCGGCGATGCGCGCATGGCCATCATCGCGGGTACCGCGTTTCTGCACGCGGCGGGCTACCGCTGGGTCGTGTTTACCGGCGTGGCCCGGCTGCGCAACGCCTTTCGCCGGCTCGGCATGGAGCCCAGGGAGCTGATGGTGGCCGATGAGCGGCGCCTGAGCGAGGAGCAGCGACGGGCCTGGGGCAGCTACTACGATGGCAACCCCGTGGTCTGCTTCGGCGATATCCGGCAGGGGCACGACTATCTGCAGGAACTCTGGGCCAGCCTGCGGGACACCTGGGCCAGCGCTGTTGAGGCCGGTGAGAAACTTGCGGCCGAGCGAAAGGCGGGCTGATGAGCCTGGTGCTTGAGGCCATCGAACGCTTTGCGCGGGAAACGCCCGACGCCATGGCGCTGCTATCGCCGGAAGCCTCGATTTCCTATCGCGAACTGCACCGCCTGATCGCCGCATGCGCCACGCAGCTCGGCTCGTCGTCATCGCCCGTGGCGCTGCTGGCCGACAATACGCCGGCCTGGGCCCTGGCCGATCTGGCCGCCATCGCCGCGGGCCGACCTCTGGTGCCGGTGCCGCATTTCTTTTCGCCGTCCCAGATCGGCCATCTGCTGCACGCATCGGGCGCGGATCTGCTGCTCAGCGACCGCCCCGACCAGGTTGAGACGCTGCTGGCCGCGCTTGGCATCCACGCCGAGTCCGTCGGCGCGATCGCCATGGGCGGCTGGTCATTGAGCGCCTGGCGGCTTGCGGGTGCAGCGTGCGGGCTGGTCGAGGGATGCGCCAAGCTGACCTTCACCTCCGGCTCCACCGGCGAGCCCAAGGGCGTGTGTCTGAGCCAGCAGGCGATGGAAACCGTGGCCGCATCGCTGGCCGAAGCCACCGAGGCTTCGGCCAGCGACCGGCACCTGGCCGCGCTGCCGTATGCCACGCTGCTGGAGAACATCGGCGGACTCTATGTGCCGCTGCTTAGTGGCGCGACGGTCTGCGCCGTGGGGCTGGAGCGCATCGGTCTGAAGGGCGCCAGCGATCTGGATGTGGCCAGCCTTGCGCGCGCGCTGACGGAATTCGGCATCTCGACCTGCATCATGATTCCGCAGATGCTGCATGGGCTGGTG
>CAZDLB010000089.1:0-2808 GCA_964505995.1 uncultured Zetaproteobacteria bacterium | reverse complement strand
GCCGAGGACGGCGAGATCCTCGTGCGCGGCAGCCTGTTCATGGGCTATCTGGGCGAGAAGGCATGGAATCCGGATGATTTCTGGCCGACCGGCGATATCGGCTATCTGGACGATGCGGGTTTTCTGCACCTTGCCGGGCGCAAAAAACATCTTTTTATTACCGCGTTCGGGCGTAATGTTTCACCGGAATGGGTGGAGCGGGAGCTTTCCATCGAGCCCGCGATCGCCCAGGCCTGCGTCTTCGGTGAGGCGCGGCCGTTCAATGTGGCTGTCATCGTGCCGCGGCAGGGTGGGCAGACCGTCGAACAGGCCGTGGCCGCCGCCAACGAGCGGCTGCCGGACTATGCGCGGGTTTCGCGCTGGATCGTGGCCCGTGAGCCGTTCAGCGTGGCCAACGGCCTGTGGACCGGCACCGGACGGCCGCGCCGGTCGCATATCGAGGCGGCCTATCGGGAACAGATCGAGTCGCTGTATGAGGAGGTTCCATGAGTTTTTACCAACGTCTGCTTCAGGAGACGGAAGAGGCGCGCAACGATCTTCTGTCCATCCCGTTCATTCAGCGCGGGGCGGCCGGCGAGCTGTCGCTGGAAAGCTATCTGGCCTTTCTGGGCCAGGCCTATCATCATGTGAAGCATACCGTACCGCTGTTGATGGCCACCGGCGCGCGGCTTTCCGAGGACAAGGAATGGCTCCGGGAGGCCATCGGCGAATACATCGAGGAGGAGATGGGCCATCAGGAATGGATCCTCAACGACATCGCGGCCTGCGGCGGCGACAAGGAGGCCGTGCGCCATGCAACCCCGCTGCCGGCTACGGAGCTGATGGTGGCCTATGCCTACGATACCGTGCAGCGCCGCAACCCGGTCGGCTTCTTCGGCATGGTGCTGGTGCTCGAGGGCACGAGCGTGGCGCTGGCCACGCAGGCGGCCGACAACATCCAGAAAGCCCTGAAGCTGCCGAAGCAGGCCTTCTCCTATCTGACCTCGCACGGTTCGCTCGATGTCGGCCATGTCGATTTCTATGAGAAGCTCGTCAACCGGCTGGAGGATGCGGAGGACCAGCAGGCGGTGATCCATTGCGCCAGGATGTTCTACAGGCTCTACGGCGATATCTTCCGTTCACTGCCGCTGATTCCGTTGCAGGAGGCGTCGCAATGAAGATTCGGGACAAGCATGTCTTGCTGACGGGAGCTGCCGGCGGCATGGGCCGCATCCTGGCCGGGCGGCTGCATGAGCGCGGCGCGCGACTCTCGCTGGTGGACGCGAATGCCGAGGCGCTGAAGGACGTGGCCGGAGGGCTTGCGGGGTCTGCCGCGATCGTCGGCGATCTTTCCAGCATCGATGGCTGCCAGTCCATCGCCGAGGCGGCTGTAAAGGCCCATGGCGACGTGGATCTGCTGATCAACCTGGCCGGTATGATGAGCTTCCGCTGCTATGAGGATGAGGATCCGGCGACGATCGAGCGCATCATCCAGGTCAACCTGCTTGGCGCGATGCAGCTCACGCGCGCGGTGCTGCCTGGCATGATCGAGCGCAACAGCGGCCGCATCATCAACGTCGGCTCGGTGTTCGGTTCGATCGCCTTTGCGTATTTCACGGCCTACTCGGCCAGCAAGTTCGGCCTGCGCGGCTTCTCCGAGGCGCTCAGGCGCGAGCTTCACGACACCGACATCCGCGTGATGTATGTCGCGCCGCGGGCCGTGAAGACGCCGCTGAATACCGGCCGCATCATGCGCATGGGCGAAGCGACGAAGATGAACATGGATGAGCCCGAGGTCGTCGTCGAGAAGATCATCAAGGCCATCGACAACGATCGCAAGGAGGTCTATATCGGCTTCCCGGAATCGTTCTTCGTCGGCATCAATGTGCGCTTCCCGCGCCTGGTGGACATGGCGCTGGCGGCGCAGAACCGCATTGCACGAAAATTTGCCAAGGAAGAAGGAGAGTAAGATGAAGAAGACCTGTTTTCTGATCGCCGGGCTGCTCTGCGCCGGCATGGCGGTGCCGCAGGCGCAGCTGCTGCCGCAGGCCTCGGCCGCCGAGACGGCCAGGACCGATCTCGCGCTTGAACTGGCGCAGCGCTGGGACCGGATCAAGTACAAGACGCCGGACAAGAAGGCGCGCATCGCCGCCTACGAAAAGCTGATCGCCGATGCCAAGGCGCTGGCTGCCGAACATCCGCAGGATCCGGCGCCGCGCGTTTGGGCCGGCATTGCCCTGGCCACGCTGGGCGGCGAGGTCGGCGCACTGGGCGGGGCGCTCGGCAAGGTCAAGGAGGCCAAGAAGTGGCTGGAGGAGGCGCTGGCGCTGCATCCGAACCGCGAGCTGGAAACCTCGATCCATACCACACTTGGAAGCCTGTATTATCAGGTTCCCGGCTGGCCGATCGGCTACGGCGATGAGGACAAGGCCGTCGAGCATCTGAACAAGGCCCTGGAACTCAGCCCGGACGGGCTGGACGCGCATTTCTGGATGGCCTCCTATCTGATGGATGAGACGCGTCGCTACAAGGAGGCGGCCGAGCATTTCCGCAAGGCCATCGCGGCGCCGGCGCGTCCGGGCCGCGAGATCGCCGATGCCGGACGCAAGGCCGAGGCGAAGGAGCTTCTGGCCAAGGTGGAGAAGAAGATCCGTCATTAAGGCCAGTTTCAGGCATTCTGAAGGGCGGGTTGAAGGCTGCGGATTGCGGTCATCAACCCGTCATCTTTTTGGTTGACCTGCAAGGGTCATTCGCTAATCTTCGCCGCCTTGTCACAGGTCCCCATCGTCTAGTCGGCCTAGGACACCGCCCTTTCACGGCGGCAACAGG
>CAZDLB010000088.1:2303-7051 GCA_964505995.1 uncultured Zetaproteobacteria bacterium | reverse complement strand
TTTCAGGCGCGGCGATAGACGCCGCCGCGCAGGCGACCGGCCAGATCCGTCAGTGTCGTTTCCAGCTTCATGATCCCGGTTTCCGGTGGCAGCCCGCAGGGGCCGGTCTCGACAATCAGCCAGCCGCCGGATTTCAGGTGGTCAGGCGCATCGCTGACCAGCGCCTTGAGCAGGCGCAGGCCGTCGGCCTCGTCGGTCAGAGCCTGCCTGGGCTCGAAGGCAAGCTCGGCATCCAGCGCGTCCATCTCCTGCAGCGCGACATAGGGCGGATTGGAAACGATGGCGTCAAACCGGCGTTTCCCCAGCGGCTGCAGCAAATCGCCCTCGAGAAAATCGATGCGATGCAGGACCTGATGGCGTTCGGCATTCTGCCGTGCCAGCGCCAGGGCCGGGGCCGAGATGTCGGTGGCGACGACGTTTGCCTGCGGATATTCGCAGGCCAGCGTCACGGCGATGCAGCCTGAACCGGTGCCGATATCGCAGAATCGCCAGGGACGATCGCGATCGGGGAAGCGTTCGAGCACCGCCTCGATCAGATGCTCGGTTTCGGGTCTGGGGATCAGCGCGTCCGGGCCGACCCGGAAGCTGCGGGACCAGAATTCGCGTTCGCCGGTGATGTAGGCCAGCGGCTCGCGCTGAAGTCGCCGGGCCAGGAGCCTTCCCGCCTCGGTCGCGACGGCATCGGGGAGCGCATCCTGGGAGCGCTGGATCAGCTGCACGCGTGAGCAGCCCCAGGCATGCATCAGCAGCAGCTCCGCATCCAGCCGGGCGGTTTCGATGCCGGCCGCCTTCAGGCGGCGGGCCGCGTCGCGCAGCCATTGCGATGCCGTTTTCACTGCTTCTGGGAAGCGAGCAGCTCCGCCTGATGATGGGTCAGCAGCGCATCGATCAGCTCGTCCATGTCGCCATTGAGAACCTGATCGAGCTTGTAGAGCGTCAGATTGATGCGGTGGTCGGTGATCCGTCCCTGCGGGAAGTTGTAGGTGCGGATGCGCTCGGAGCGGTCGCCGGAGCCGACCATGCCCTTGCGCGCCTCGGCGCGCTCGGCATGGGCCTCGGAGCGTTCCTTGTCCAGCAGCCTTGCCTGCAGCACCTTCATCGCCTTGGCGCGGTTCTTGTGCTGGCTCTTTTCGTCCTGGCAGGTGACGACGATGCCGCTCGGGATATGCGTGATGCGCACGGCCGATTCGGTCTTGTTCACATGCTGGCCGCCGGCACCGGAGGCGCGATACACGTCGATGCGGATGTCGTCGGGATGGATGTTGACCTCGACATCCTCGGCCTCGGGCAGCACGGCCACGGTGCAGGCCGAGGTATGGATGCGGCCGCCGGATTCGGTTTCCGGCACGCGCTGCACGCGATGGGTACCGGATTCGAACTTGAAGCGGGAATAGGCGCCCTGGCCGCTGATCTGCGCGATGATCTCCTTGTAGCCGCCGATGCCGGTTTCATTGGCTGAAAGCACCTCGACCCGGTAGCCGAGCTGCTCGGCATAGCGCGAATACATGCGGAACAGATCGGCGGCGAACAGGGCCGCCTCGTCACCGCCGGTGCCGGCGCGGATCTCGAGAATCACATTGCGATTGTCATTCGGATCCTTCGGCAGCAGCAGCATCGTCAGCCGCTCTTCCGATTTCTCCAGTTCGGCCTTGATCTCGCGAATCTCCTCCTCGGCCAGCTCCCGGAGCTCCCGGTCGCATTCCGGGTCGTTGAGCATTTCCTGGTTCTCCTCCAGCTGCCGGCAAAGCTTCAGATAGCGCTCGGCCTCCTCGGCCACCGGCTCAAGCTCGGAAAATTCACGGGATAACTTGCTGTAGCGGTCCGGATCGGAGGTGATTTCAGGGTCGGAGAGCTGAACGGTCAGATCCTGCTTGCGGCGCAGGATGTCATCCAGGCGTTTGTTCATTTCTCTCCCTGGCGGATCCGGCCTCGGTGAGCCGGGGATCACCGAGGTCGAACAGGCGCGTGGCCGCGCCCATCAGCAGATCGCCCTCGATGTCATCGGGCAGCGATTTCAGCGTCTGCAGCGCCGGATGCATGAAGCGCTTCATCAGCGAGCGGCTGAGGCGTTCGATCTGCTGCATCTGCTCCGGCGTGAAGTCCTTCAGATAGCGTGCCGCCTTCGCCATCTCCTCCTGGCGGCGCGCTTCCATCTGCTGCTGCATGCTGCGGATCAGCGGCACCGATTCCAGGGATTTCAGCCAGCCCAGGAAGGCCCGGGCCTCCTCCTCCAGAAGCTCGCGCGCCTGTTCGGCCTGCATCTGGCGATGCTCCATGTTGCCCTGCACGACCTGTTGCAGATCGTCGATGTCGTAGAGATAGACATCATCGATCTCGGCGATGCGCGGGTCGATATCGCGGGGCACGGCGATATCGACGAGGAACATCGGCGAGCCCTTGCGCTTTGCGGCAGCCCTGCGGATGGCGTCGGGAAGCAGCACGAAGGTGCTGGCGCCGGTGCTGGAAAGCACGATGTCGGCGCGGTCGAGATAATCGTCGAGCTCATCCAGTGTCAGCGCATGGCCCTCGAACTCGACGGCCAGTTTGCGGGCGCGCTCCAGCGTGCGGTTGGCGACGAGGATGTCGGTGCAGCCATTGCCGCGCAGGTGACGCGCAGCCAGCTCCGCCATCTCGCCTGCGCCGATCAGCAGCACGGTCTTGCCGGCCAGGTTGCCGAAGATGTGCTTGGCCAGCTCCACGGCGCAGGAGGAGATATTGACGGCCTGCTTGCCGATCTCGGTCTCGCTGCGGGCGCGCTTGGCGGCGGCGAAGGTGGACTGATAGAGCCGGTGCAGCACATGCCCGGCCGTACCGGCGGCCAGCGCATGCTCATAGGAAGATTTGACCTGACCGAGGATCTGCGGCTCGCCCAGCACCAGCGAGTCCAGGCCCGAGGCGACGGCAAACAGATGCCGGATCGCGTCATCGGTGGTGTAGGAATACAGGTGTTCGCAGACCTCTTCCAGTTCCATGCCGGCCTTGCGGGCGAACCATTCATGCACGGCCGCGATGGCGGCCTCGGGCTCATGCGTGACGACCGTCATCTCGACGCGGTTGCAGGTGGACAGCAGGCTGGCCTCGCGGATCGCCGGGTGCGCGATCATCTCCTGCAGGATGCCGGCGATATCATCCTGTGCGACGGCCAGTCTCTCACGCAGCTCGACTGGCGCCGTCTTGTGATTCAGTCCGATGTGGCAGATGCGCATGCGTCCAAGCCTACTGTGTCGCCGCGCGACGGTACAGGGGGCCATCCTCCTGCATCGAGAGCGGTACTTCCTCGCCATCCGTTTTCAGGCAGTGAAGTTCCAGTCTGCCGGCATGATCGAGGTCAATGCGTATGCCGAGCAGATCGCCGCTCCGGTGCAGCTCCGGCCATGTCTCCCGCAGCTGCTGCAGGCGCGTCCTGGATAGGAGTGCGTCTGCGCAGACCAGCGGCAGGATCAGGCCATGCTGGCCCACGAATTCGCGCACGCGCTCGGCCGGCACATCGCCCTCCAGCGGCAGCATGGCCGACAGCTCGGCGCCACAGCCGCCCAGCAGCCCCTGAAACTCCCGTCCTTCGTCCCGGGCCAGCATGGCGGCATGCAGACAGTCCTGCAGACAGTGGCGGGCAATCGTCAGCGCATCGGGGGGGGCGGTGTCCATGCCGGCAAGGATAGAAGCTGGCCCTGGAGCGTCAAACGAATTCCCGGTCCGTTCTGTTCGGGAAAGGCCTGATGATGGTGATTTCCGTCACGGAATGCTTGACGGGCACTTGAAGAGTTGCTAGCAAGTTGCGAATCTGGAGGAGTTTTCACTGGTGGCGAGGAATTATTCACTGATGCTGGTGCCCGATTCCGGGCAGATCAGACGCTTTTCGATCAGCAGCCGCATGCTGGCCGTGGCCGGCCTGTTTCTGGTCGGCATGCTTTCCTTTGGCGTCTGGGGGATCTACAGCTCCTACAGGGTGGAGCAGCTGGCGATGTCGCTTGAGCAGACGCGGCATGCGCTCGATCATGCGCAATCGCGCTACGATCATCAGCTTTCGTCTTGGCAGGACAAGACCGCGGCAGCCCAGAAGAAGCTGGCGGTCTATGCGCGCACGCTGGGCCAGATGCAGGCGCGGCTGGCGCGACTGGATGCGCTGGGATCCAGGCTTGTGAAGGTGGCCTCGCTGGACAGCTCCGAGTTCGATTTCGGCGTACAGCCCGCGTTCGGTGGTCCTCGTCAGGAGCAGCCGGATTTCCTCGGCATGGAGTCGGGGATGAAGGAAGGTCTGGAATACATGGATGGCCGGCTTGAACAGCTGGATGCACAGCTGGCAGCCATCGATTTCATGCTCGAGAAGCAGCGCAGCCGGGAACTGGCCAAGCCGCATGCCTGGCCGACCGAGGGTGGCTGGCTGAGTTCCACCTATGGCCATCGCACCGATCCGTTTACCGGCCAGCCGGCCAATCATTACGGCGTGGACATCGCCAACCGCTTTGGTGCGCCGGTGCTGGCCGCCAGCCGGGGTGTCGTGACCTTTGCCGGCAAGATGAAGGATTTCGGCTACATGGTCGAGGTGGACCACGGCTATGGCTACAAGACGCGCTACGGGCATCTGTCCAGCCTGGCCGTCAAGGTCGGCGATGTCGTCGAGGATTCGCAGCTGCTGGGTCGTATCGGTTCAACCGGCCGTTCGACCGGTCCGCACCTGCACTACGAGGTGCATCTGCACGGCCGGCACATCAATCCCGCACCGTTCCTGCCCAGAGGCTAGCGCTTCG
>CAZDLB010000088.1:0-2203 GCA_964505995.1 uncultured Zetaproteobacteria bacterium | reverse complement strand
CCGCCCAGTTCGCGCAGCAGCTTGTAGGTGATGTTGCCCGCCTGCATCGTCGGGAAGATCAGCACATTGGCCGGCGACTTCAGCCGCGAGAACGGGTACTGGCCCAGCATTGCGGCATTGACAGCCGTGTCCGCCTGCATCTCGCCGTCCACCTCAAGGTCCGGATAGCGTTCGTGCAACAGCCGCGTGGCCTCGGCCACCTTGCGCGTTTCGGGATGATCGACGCTGCCGAAATTCGAAAACGACAGCATGCCCACGCGCGCGTCGCATCCGAGCGATCGGGCCGTCTTCGCGGCCAGATGCGCCAGCTCCGCCAGTTGCTGTGCGTTCATCTCGACATTCACGGTGCAGTCGGCGAGGAAATAGGCGCCGTTTTCCATGATCATCATGTACATGCCATAGACATGATAATGCACACCGGCGGCATCGTGGCCGAGCACCTTCAGCAGCGGCCGCAGCACGTTCGGGTAATGCGCGGTGCGCCCCGAAAGCAGGCCATCGGCAAAGCCCTGGCGCACCAGCATGGCTCCGAGCACGTTGATGTCGTTGCGCAGCGTCTTGGCCGCATCGTCGCGCAGCACACCGTGACGCTTGCGGTCGAAATAATAGGCATCGGCCAGGCTGTCGAAGCGGGAATCCTCGACCGAAGGGTCAATGCATTCGATGCCGCTGATATCCAGCTGGTTGCGGGTGCAGATCCCCCTGAGTCTGTCGGCACGGCCGATGAGGATCGGCTCGGCAATGCCATATTCCTTCATCTCGATCGCGGCGCGAACCACGGTTTCGTCCTCGCCCTCCGGAAGCACGAGGCGGATCGGGTTCTCACGGGCCTTGTCGACAATCAGGCGCATGAACAGGCGCGAGCTGTCGATGCGCGCGGCCAGCTCCTCGCGGTAGGCGCGAACATCGGTCAACGGCCTGCGGGCCACACCGGTTTCGGTGGCAGCCCTGGCCACGGCGGCCGGCACGACCTCGATCAGGCGCGGATCAAAGGGCTTGGGCAGGATGTAATCCGGCCCGAAACGCAGTTCCTTGACGCCATAGGCCTTCAGCACCGAAGGCGGCACCTCCTCGCGGGCCAGCTCGGCCAGCGCATGCACGGCGGCAATCTTCATCTCCTCATTGAAGGTCGTGGCCCGGGCATCGAGCGCGCCGCGGAACAGAAAGGGGAAGCCCAGCACGTTGTTGACCTGGTTCGGGTGATCCGAGCGTCCCGTGGCCATGATCAGATCCTTGCGCGTGGCCATCGCCAGATCATAGGCGATCTCCGGATCGGGATTGGCCATGGCGAACACGATCGGGCGCTCGGCCATGGATTTCAGCATCTCGGGCGTGACGATGTTGCCCTGGGAGAGGCCGACGAATACATCGGCGCCGACCATCGCCTCCTCCAGCGTCCGTTCGGGCCGTTCGCTGGCAAAGTAGGCCTTGTGCGGCGGCAGCTCATCGCCGCGGTCCTTGCGGATCACGCCCTTGCGATCGAGGAACTGGATGTTTTCATGCTTCGCCCCCAGCTGTTCGATCAGCTTCATGCAGGCAAAGCCGGCTGCGCCGGCGCCGAGGCAGACGATGCGCACATCCTCGATCCTCTTGTCCTGCAGCAGCAGCGCGTTCAGAAAGGCGGCGGCCATGATCACGGCGGTGCCGTGCTGATCATCGTGCAGCACCGGAATGTTCATGCGCTTCTTCAGCTCTTCCTCGATGACGAAGCATTCCGGCGCCTTGATGTCCTCGAGGTTGATGCCGCCGAAGGTCGGTTCCATGCGCGCGATGGTTTCGACGAGCTTCATCGGGTCGGTTTCATCCAGCTCGATATCGAAGACGTCGATGTCGGCAAAACGCTTGAACAGCACGCCCTTGCCTTCCATGACCGGCTTGCCGGCCAGCGCGCCGATGTTGCCCAGGCCGAGTACCGCCGTGCCGTTGCTGATGACGCCGACCAGATTGGCCCGCGAGGTGTATTCGTCGGCCAGCTCCGGGTTCTTTTCGATCTCCAGGCAGGGCTCGGCCACGCCCGGGGTGTAGGCCAGCGACAGGTCGCGTTGCGTCAGGCAGGGCTTGGTCGGCCGGATGCTGATCTTGCCCGGTGTGGGCGAGCGGTGATACTCGAGGGCTTCCTGGCGCATGGCTTCCTTTGGCATAGTCGCTCCTGATCGATAAGATGGTGCCATGCTAGCGCGAGCCCGTGGCCGGGTCATGTGGA
>CAZDLB010000087.1:0-7189 GCA_964505995.1 uncultured Zetaproteobacteria bacterium | reverse complement strand
CGGCTCAGGCAGTCGGTCGCGGCCAGCTTGTAGCACTCGGCCAGCGTCGGATAGTTGAACACATTGCGCACCAGATCATCGACCGTGCCGCCGAGGTTCATCACCAACTGGCCGATGTGAATCAGCTCGCTGGCCGATTCGCCGACGATGTGCACGCCGAGGATCTTTCGTGTGTCGCGCGCAACGTTCAGCTTCAACAGCCCGGTCATGTCGCCGATGATCTGGCCGCGGGCGCTCTCCCTGAAATAGCCGCGTCCGACGACGTAATCCACGCCCTGCTCCTGCAGCTCCCGTTCGGTGGCGCCCACACCCGAAAGCTCGGGGATCGTGTAGATCGCCATCGGCATGTTCCTCGCCAGCGCCGGGGTTTCCCTGCCAAAGGCGTGCATGGCCGCCATGCGCCCCTGCTCCATCGCGGTCGCGGCAAGCGCCGGGCGGCCGATCAGGTCGCCGACGGCATAGATATGCGGCACCGAGGACTGGAAGAATTCGTTGACCGGAATCCATTCGCCGTCGGTCTCAATCCCGGCGTTGCCGACATGCAGGTAGCGGGTGTTCGGCTCGCGCCCCTGAGCGAAGAGCAGGACATCGGCGGCAAGCTCGCGGCCGTCCTCGAGCCGGGCGGAAACACTGGCGCCGTCGGTGGTGATGGCGGCGCAATGGCAGCGCATCAGGAAGCGCACGCCCATCGAGCGCATCGCATCGGTCAGCGCGCCGGCGATATCCTCGCTGAGCCAGGAGAGCACCTGCTCGTGCGAATCGACGACCGTGACCTCGACCCCGAGGGCGGCGAACATCGAGATGAATTCGCAGGCAATCACGCCGCCGCCGACGACGATCATCGAGCGCGGCAGATGCCGCATCTTCAGGATCGAGGTCGAATCGAGCACAGTCTTCTTGTCGAACGGCACATGCGACGGTCTTCTGGGACGCGAGCCGGTGGCCAGGATGATGATGTCGGCCGATAGCCGCCGCTCCTCGCCGCCCGGGGAGCGGATCGAAAGCGTATGCGCATCGACAAAGGATGCATCGCCGGGAATCAGCGCCACACCGGCGCGCATCAGCTGGTTCAGGATCACCGTTTCCTGCTGCGCGATCACGCCTTCCTTGCGGCGCACCGCCTCGGCCAGCAGGCCGTGCAGATGGCGCGGCTCCATCACCGCCTCGCGCATGCCACGGCGCCCGGCGCTGGAGGCCATGTAGGCGACCTCTCTGAGGGCCTTGCTCGGAATCGTGCCAGTCTGCAGGCCGGCACCGCCGATGCGCGGCTTGCGCTCGATGATGCCGACACGTTTGCCAAGCCTTGCCGCATGCAGCGCCGCATGCTGGCCCGCGGGGCCAGAGCCGACGATCAGCAGGTCGTAATCAGCCATGGATGCATCCCATGGCGACAAGACTAGGGCCTAATGGCGGAAGTGGCGAATGCCGGTGAAGATCATCGCCAGGCCATGCTCGTCGGCCGCGGCGATGACCTCCTCGTCGCGGATCGAGCCGCCGGGCTGGATCACGGCCGTGGCGCCGGCCTCGGCCAGCGCGTCCACGCCGTCGCGGAACGGGAAGAAAGCATCGGAGGCCACCGCCGAGCCCCTGATCGCCTCGCCGCCGTGGTTCGCGGCAATGCGCGTGGAGTTCACGCGGTTCATCTGGCCTGCGCCGACACCCAGCGTCACGCCGTCCTTGGCAAAGACGATCGCATTGGACTTCACATGCTTGGCCACGGTCCAGGCGAATAGCATGTCGTTCCATTCCGTGTCTGTCGGCGCGCGCTTCGTGACGACCTTGCAGGCAGCCCGGTCGAGGATGTGCGCATCGCGCTGCTGCACCAGCAGCCCGCCGTTGACGCGCTTGAACTCCAGCCCGCCGGTCACCGGCTCAGCCGATGGCGCCAGCAGCAGGCGAAGGTTTTTCTTTTCGGCCAGAACCGCGCGTGCGCCTTCGGTGAAGCCCGGCGCGATGATGACCTCCATGAAGGTTTCGGCGATCAGCTTCGCGGTGGCTTCTTCCAGTGGGCGGTTGAAGGCCGCGATGCCGCCGAAGGCGGACACGGAATCGGCCGCGCGTGCGCGCTCGTAGGTTTCGGCCTGATCGACGCCGATGGCTACGCCGCACGGGTTCGCATGCTTGACGATAACGACGGCCTGCTCGGCAAAATCGCGCACCAGCGCAAAGGCCGCATCGGCGTCAGCGATGTTGTTGTACGAAATCGCCTTGCCCTGCAGGACCTCGCAATCGGCCATCGAAACGCCCTCATCCTCGGGATCGGCATAGAACGCGGCCTTCTGATGCGGATTCTCGCCGTAGCGCAGATCGTTGGCGGTCTTGATGAACTGACGGGTGAAGATATCCGGGAAGTCGCGCTTCGTGCCATCCGGATTCAGCGCCGAGAAATGGTTGGCAATCGCGCCGTCGTAGGCGGCGGTATGCGCAAAGGCCTTGACGGCCAGCGCGCGGCGCCGGTTCTCATCGAGCGCATCCCGGTCGATGGCATCGATGATCATCGCATAATCGGCCGGATCGACGACGATGGTCACGAAACGATGGTTCTTGGCCGCGGCGCGCACCATGCACGGGCCGCCGATGTCGATGTTCTCGATCGCATCATCGATTGTGCAGCCTTCCCTGGCCACGGCCTCGCGGAACGGGTACAGGTTCACGCAGACCAGATCGATGGGCTCGATGCCGTGCTCGCGCATCGAGGCCAGATCGGCTTCAACATCGCGGCGGGCGAGGATGCCGCCGTGCACCTTCGGGTTCAGCGTCTTCACGCGGCCGTCCATCATCTCGGGAAAGCCGGTGTAGTCGGAGACGTCGCGCACCGGAATGCCGGCCCCGCGCAAAAGTCTTGCCGTGCCGCCGGTGGACAGGATCTCGACGCCGCGATCGGCAAGTGCGCGGGCGAAATCCTCAATGCCGGTCTTGTCGGATACGCTGATCAGGGCGCGGGAAATGCCGGGCAAAGGCTTGGTCATGGGAACTCCGTGGCTTGCAAAGATGGAAGGGATGCGCAATCTACGCAGCCCGTGCCTGGCTCACAAGTCCGGCCGGACGCATTTCTCGCGGGCAAGGAGGACGCATGCGATTCCGAATCCTGGGCCTGATGGTCCTGCTCGGCCTGTCGGCCGGGGCCATGGCGGCCGATCTTCGGCAGGCCGATTATGCCAACGGCGTGCGCCTGATCGTGCAGGAGGATCATGCCGCGCCGGTGGCCATCGTGCAGGTCTGGCTCAAGGTCGGCGGGCGCGACGAGCTGCCCGGCAGGACGGGGCTGGCGCATGTGTTCGAGCACATGATGTTCAAAGGTTCGAAGAGGCTCGGGCCCGGCGAGTTCTCCAGGCGCATCGCGGCCATGGGAGGCAATGACAATGCCTTCACGAGCCATGATTACACCGCGTATTTCGAGACCGTGCCGGCGGATCATGTGGATGAGGTGCTGAGGATGGAGGCCGAGCGCTTCGGCCATCTGGCGCTGCGCGATGAGGATTTCCAGAAGGAGATCCGCGTGATCATGGAGGAGCGGCGCATGCGCACCGATGACAATCCGAATGCGCGCATGTTCGAGGAACTGTCAGCGGCAGCGCTCCGGCTGCATCCGTATCGCAATCCGGTGATCGGCTGGATGCAGGATCTGAAGCGGCTGACGATCGAGGATGTGCGCGCCTTCTATCGCGCGCATTACGTACCGGGCAATGCCACGGTCGTCGTGGTTGGCGATGTCGATTTCGAGCATCTGAAGAAGGTGGTCGGCGAAAGCTTCGGCCGGCTGAAGCAGCGGCCGGTATCGCCGCGCTTCGACCCGGTCGAGCCCGAACCGCTGGGGCCGAAGCGCATCACCGTGGAGCTTGAGGCGCAATCGCCGATGCTGGCGATCGCGATTCCAGTGCCGGTCTGGAAGCCGGGCGAGAACGATCGCGAAGCCGCAGCCCTCGCGGTGGCCACGCATATCCTGGCCGGCGGGCGTTCGGCGCTGCTGACGCGGCGCATCGTCGATGAACAGCGCAGGGCCTTTGCCGTTTCGGCTGGCTACAATCCCTTCGCGATGGGGCTGGACCTGTGGTATGCCTACGGCATGCTGAACGGGAAGCAGTCGCCGCAGGATTTCGAGAATTCGTTCTGGGCCGTGATTGACCGGCTGGCAAAGCGGGGGCCTGAAGCGGCGGCGCTGAAGGCGGCCAAACGCAACATCATTGCCGACCAGATCTATGCGCAGGATTCGCTGTATCTGCGGGCCAGGCAGATCGGCGAGATGGAAACCGTCGGCATCGGGGCGGCGCGCATCGAGGACTGGCTGGCCGAAATCCGCAAGGTCACGGCCGCCGATGTGCAGCGGGTGCTCAGCCGCTGGATCGTTCCGAAACGCGCAACCACCGGCCTGCTGAAACCGCTTTCGGGAGGCGCATCATGAAGCGGATATGGATCCATGCCTGTCTGACTCTGGCGCTGCTTCTGGCAGCTCTGGCCCCGGCCCATGCCACACCGCCGATTCAGCAGGCGCGGCTCGACAACGGCCTGCGTGTGCTGTTGATGGAGGCGCACGATGTGCCGATGGTGGTGATGCAGCTGAGCCTGCCGGCCGGCAGCCGCTTCGACCCCGAGGGGCGGGGCGGCACGGCATCCCTGCTGGCCGCGATGCTAAGCGACCATACCGCAAGGCACGACTATCGCAGCTGGGCAGCGCATCTCGATGCCGAGGCGATTCGTCTGGGCACGGGCGTGGATCGCGAGATGCTGAGTCTGACGCTGACGGTGCTGAAAGAGGCGCTGGATACCGGCGTGGATGCCCTGGCCGAGGCGGCGCTGATGCCGGGCTGGGATGCCGGGCGATTCCGGGTGCTGCGTGACGACAGCATCGCCGCCGCGGTCAAGTCGCTGGAGGAGCCCGGCGTGCAGGCCTCCCGGCTGGCCGCGAGGCTGCTGTTCGGCGATCATCCCTACGGGCACCGTCCCGAGGGTGACGAGGCCAGCCTGAAGCGGATCCGGCTACGGGATCTGAAGGCGCTCTATCAGCGGCAGTTCCGGCCCGACGGCGCCGTTCTTGCCGTCAGCGGCGACGTGACGATGGAGGAGCTGCTGGCGCGCATCCGCCCGGCTCTGGCGGGCTGGAAGGGCAGGCCGGCCGTGGCGCGTGGTGAGATTGCGGCGCCTGTGCCGGTCTCCGGCCGGGAGGCACGCAAGGCCATGCCGACGCGCCAGGCGCTGGTGCAGCTTGTGCGGCTGGGGCCGGCGCGCGGTGATGCGGCCTTCTTTGCCGACATGCTGATGAATCATATCCTCGGTGGCGGCGGCTTTGCCTCGCGGCTGATGACTGAGGTGCGCGAGAAGCGCGGCCTGGTCTACGGCGTGTATTCCTACTTCATGCCACTGACCGTGCCGGGGCCGTTCGCAATCACGCTGCAGACGCGCGCCGATCAGGCCGGGCAGGCCCTGAAGGTCGTCGAGGATGTGCTGCGCGACATGGCCGCCGGCCGCATCACGAAGCGTGAGCTTGCGGAAGCCAAGGCCAATCTGATCGGCAGCTTTGCGCATCGCATGGACTCCAATGCCAAGCGGGTGCGGCTGATGTCGATGGTCGGTTTCTACGATCTGCCGCTGGATTATCTGCAGACCTGGACGAGGCATGTCCGGGCGGTGAGCCTTGATGAAGTCCGGCATCAGGCGCAGGTTTATCTGTCACCGCAGGCGTGGAATCATATCATCGTCGGCCCGGCAGCCGGTTCGGCGGGAGGGGAGCATGAGAAAGACCATTCTGATCGTTGAGGATTCGGATTCCAGCCGCGAACTGACGAGCCATTTCCTTCAGGAGGGTGGCTTTCGCGTACTCGAGGCCAGCGACGGTGCAAGCGCGCTGGAGCTGCTCAAGGAACGTCATGTCGATCTGATCCTGACCGATATCATGATGCCGAACATGGACGGATGGGAATTCTCGCGGCAGGTGCGCAAGGACCGGCGCTTCAACATGACCCCCTTCGTGTTTCTTTCCGTGCTCGACAAGCTGGAGGATCAGATCAAGGGCCTGACGATGGGCGTGGACGACTATCTGGCCAAGCCGATCACGCCGCAGCAGCTGCTCGCGCGCGTGAACACGGCGCTGATGCGAACCGATCGTCTGCGGCCGTTCTTCTACTGCGATCCGGTCACCGGGCTTGAGACCGAGCCGTACTTTCGTACCCGGCTGGCCCAGGAGTTCGAGCGCTGCAGCAAGGCCGAGCGGCCGCTGACCCTGGTCGTGGCCGGTATCGGCAACTACGAGGCCATGGTGCGCGGACATGCCGACTGGTTTGCCCGGCAGGCGGTGGAAAAGGCCGGCATGCAGCTGAAGAAGATCGTTCGCAGCTACGATCTGGTGGCCGACATGCAGCATGGGCGCTTTGCGCTGCTGTTTCCCGAGGCCAGCGATCGCCGTGCCCTGGCATGGGTCGAGAAGGTGAAGGAAGCCTGGGATGTGTCGCTGTTCTGGGAGGAGACGCAGCAGCGGGTCGGTGTGGATATCGGCTTTACCGTGGATGCGATCTGTCCGGGGGTGGAATCCCTGGCTGAAGCCGAGGCGCTGCTGGCCAGGCGGCTGCAATCCTTCGAGCGCAAGTGGTAGCAACGGGCGCGGCATGCGCATAACCGCTGGCCGCCTGCGCGGCCGCACCATTCAGGTTCCCGATATCCCCGGCCTGCGGCCGACGCCGGCGAAGGTGCGCCAGGCGCTGTTCAACATCCTCGGTCCGGTGACAGACTATAATGTGCTCGATCTCTATGCCGGTTCCGGCATCATGGCCCTGGAGGCGCTCTCGCGCGGCGCGGCCGCCGCGGTTTCCGTTGAGCTGCATCGCAAGGCCGCGCAGGCGATGCGCCGGCTGCAGCAGAAGCTGGGCCTGGAGTCGTGGCGGATCATGCCCATGCCGGTCGAGGCGGCATTGAAGCAGCTGTCCGGCCGGCATTTCGATCTCGTCTTTGCCGATCCGCCCTATGCGGCCGGCGTGGCGGAAACGATCCCCGCGCTGCTGGATCAGGCGGACATCGGCTGCGAGCTGCTGATCGTCGAGGAATCGGTGCGGGAGAATCCGTGCTGGCCGGCCGGCTGGCGTCTGGTCCAGGAGCGCAGCTATGGCGATACGTCGCTGCATTTCCTGAAGCGGGAGATCGGGGCGGGTGAGGGTTTTCTTTGAGTCTGGCTGCCTTGGACGCTACGTTTCGCACCTTG
>CAZDLB010000086.1:1629-7432 GCA_964505995.1 uncultured Zetaproteobacteria bacterium | reverse complement strand
CCGATCAACGTTCTGCGGCCACCTTAGCGTCGCCATACCCGTGCCGTCCAGCCATCAGAACGCCTGTCCCGTGCCGATATAGAAGCGCCAGCGCCGGGTCGCGAAGCCATAGGCGGCATCGCCCCGAATCGTGCCATTGACCAGCCAGCGCAGCGTCCAGCGAAAGCCGACCCCGGCCCCGGCATAGAAGTTCCGGCCCGTCACCGTCGAATCCCGGCCGGCGACATAGCCCATATCCGAAAAGGCGGCGATCTGGAAATTGGCATCCGGATACAGCATGAAGCGCCCCTCAAGCGAGCCCAGCGCATAGGCCCTGCCCTGGACCTCGCCGGGGAAGTAACCCCGCAGCCCGTTGCGATGCCCCAGATCGAACAGGCCGTCCCGCAGGACCTCGCCAAAGGCATGGCCGAGATCCAGGCGCAGGTTTATCGTATGCTGGTGTCTCAGCGGCACATAGGTCCGGGCGGACAGGGTCTGGCGATAGACGTTCAATGTCGAGCCGAAAGCCTTCGCCGTGGCGGACAGGGAATAATCGAAGGCCGAGCCCGAGAACCAGACGATGCGATCGTCCACCTGACGGTAGTTGAGTCCGAACGACAGCGTGCGCCTGCGGCTGCCGCGAACATCCGGTTGTGCCGGGCCGCTGATCAGCGTATAGGAACTTGTGCTGCCGGCAAGGCCGGCTGCTATGCCCCAGCCCTCGCCAGGCACCTCGCCCAGCGCATAGCTGAAGCCCAGAGCGATGCTGCGGCCATCCTGGATGTATTGCGAAGTCAGCACGCCATTGCGATAGGCATCGAAGATATTGCGCCCCCAGTGGCTGGAGAAGCTCAGACCGAAATTTGAATCGTTGACACGAGTCCAGTCATAACGCAGGTCATAGGAGGAGCCATTGGCCCTGGTAAAATTCGTGCCGGTATCCTCCTGATAGGCCAGCCGCAGATGATGCTGCAGACCCCACAGATTGTATTCGTCCAGTGTCAGCCCGGCCGAGGATGCGCCATTGTCCTTGCGGGTCGCCGTCGGAAGAAGCCACAGCGACCAGCGCTCATGTACCCGGATGCGAACGCGGCCCTGCGCATCGGGCGGACGGATATCCACCTCGGAGAACAGGCCGAGATTTCGAAGCCAGCGCTCGCCTGTTTCCTCAAACGAGGACTGCCAGGCATCACCGACCGCAAAGGGAAGCTGACGAAGAACCGTGCGTTGCTGGGTTCGCTCAAGGCCTTCGATATCAATGGCCGTCACCCTTGTTCCAGAAGCCGCCCAGACCGGGGTCGTGAACAGCAGAACGAGCAGCAGGCCCCTCAGGGCTGCCATATGCCCCTCTCGGTCACGATGCCGCTCAGGTTCCGATAAGGCGTGACATCGAAGGCCGGATTGCTGGCCGCGACACCGCTGGCGGCGATGCGGATCTCATGGCTCTCGCCAGCCTGATCCACCCCATCCATGCAGGTCACCTCGGATTCCGCCCGCTGTTCGATCGGAATATCGTCACCGCAGATGCATTTCTTATCGAAAGTCGAGGAAGGCGCGGCCACATACATCGGCACGCCGTGTTCTCGGGCGGCCAGCGACAGCGCATAGGTGCCGATCTTGTTGGCGACATCGCCATTGGCGGCGATACGATCGGCACCAACGACGATCGCGTCCACCTGCCCGCGCGCCATCATCCAGGCCGCGGCCGAATCCGCCTGCAACCGACATTCGACGCCGGCCTGCTGCAATTCCCAGGCCGTCAGGCGGGCGCCCTGCAGGCGAGGCCGGGTTTCGTCCACCCAGACGAACGGGGCCTCCCCGGCCTCATGCAGCTGATAGATCCCCGACGTGGCCGTGCCCCAGTCCACAGCCGCCAGCCAGCCGGCATTGCAATGCGTCAGGATACGGCGCTGTCCAACGGCCAGCAGGCCGGCCAGGTGGCGCCCCATGCTGCGATTCGCCTGCACCTCGGCCTCGGCATAGGCCTCGGCGCATTCGATCATGGCTGAAACGCTCGGCTGCTGCCTTGCGCATTCCTCCATGGCCGCACAGGCATGAAAAAGGTTCACCGCCGTCGGCCGCGTCTTCCTGAACCTGGGCAGCCAGTGGTCGAAGAAACGACCGGCATCCTTCCTCCAGGCCAGCGCCAGGCCGAAGGCGGCCGTGGCGCCAATCGTCGGCGCCCCACGCACCTGCATCTCCTCGATCGCCCTGGCCACGACCTCCGGATCGTCGCTGATCACCCGCTTGAAGCGGTGCGGCAGCAGCCGCTGCTCAATCCATTGCACTCCGGATGACTCGCGGTGCCAGTTCACCGCGCGGTAGAAGCTGTCGCCGACGCGCATGCGCCTCCCTAGGCGCGAAGCTTGCGCAGCACGCCATCGAGCTCGGCGGGCCGGGTGTAGCGAATGCGCAGCTCGCCGGATCCGTCCCGGCGGTACTGGATATCCACCGGCAGCCCCAGCCTGCGCGTCAGTTCGTCCTGCAGGGCCTGAACATCGGCATCCTTTTCCCTGGCTTTCGTCACAGCGGTACGCGAGCGGGCCAGCCTGCGGGCCTGTTTCTCCATCTGCCGGGCCGACCAGCCTTCGCGGACACAGCGATGCGCCAGTTCCAGGGCCTGTCGCTCTTCCAGACCCACCAGGGGCCGGGCCTGTCCCATGCTAAGTTCCCGATTTTCAATCATTTTCTGGATTTCATCGGGCAACTGGAGCAGGCGGATCATGTTGCTGACCTGCACTCGGGACACGCCGATCCGCTCGGCAACCTGCTGCTGCGTGCAGCCAAACTCGCGCATCATCAGCTGATAGGCCCGGGCCGACTCGATCGCCGTCAGATCATCCCGCTGCTCATTCTCGATAATCGCCAGCTCAAGCGCCTGCATATCGTCGACCTGGCGCACCACGGCCGGGATCTCGCTCAGGCCTGCCGCCTGGGATGCCCGCCAGCGGCGTTCACCGGCAATCAGCTCATAGCCGCCGTCCACCGGACGCACGAGGATCGGCATCAGCACGCCTTCGCGGCGGACGGATTCCGTCAGGGATGCCAGCTCGTCATCGTCAAAGCGGGTTCGGGGCTGATAGCTGTTGGGCCGGATCTTCGAAATCGGAATCTGGCTGGCCTGCTTCAGCACCTCTTCCGTCGGCTTGTCCGAAAGCAGCGCATCCAGTCCGCGCCCGAGCCCTCGTTTCCTGGTCTTTTTCATCGTCTTCCTCGTTATTTCTGCATCGTGGTCTGTCGCTGCAACATCTCCTGAGCCACGGCCAGGTAGGCCTGCGCCCCGGTGGAACGGATGTCATGATACATGACCGGAACACCGAAGCTTGGCGCTTCCGACAGGCGGACATTGCGAGGGATGACATTGCGATACACCTGGGCACCGAAGTATTCCCTGACCTCCTGCTCGACCTGCACGGCCAGGTTGTTCCGCCTGTCCACCATCGTCAGCAGGATGCCATCCATTTCCAGCTGCGGATTCAGCCCCTGCCGGATACGCCGGATCGTATCCATCAGCTGGGTCAGACCCTCCATCGCATAGAATTCGGTCTGCAACGTGATCATCACCCGATCGGACGCCGTCAGCGCATTGATCGTCAGAAGGTTCAATGCGGGAGGACAATCGATGAGCACCTGATCAAACGGCTCCTGCCGATAGTCCGAGAAGGCCTGAAGCAGGCGCTGTTCACGCTGCTTCTCGCCGACCAGTTCCACCTCGGCTCCGGCCAGATCCATGCTGGCCGGCAGCAGGAACAGGTTTTCCACATCGGTGGCCATGATCGCTTCGGCAAGGCTGCAGTCCTGCATCATCACATCGTAGGTGCCACGTGCCACCTCGCCCTTGTCCACTCCGAGCCCGGAGGTGGTGTTCCCCTGAGGGTCCAGGTCGATCAGCAGCACACGCCGATCCAGCGCCGCCAGGGAAGCGGCCACATTGATGCTCGTGGTCGTCTTGCCGACCCCGCCCTTCTGGTTGGCGACGGCCAGCACCGGGCCCAGGCCCTGATGTTTCACGTGAAACCTCCTTCCCAAAACTCAGCCATAACGATAGCAGCGGATCAGCTGACCGTCGCCATCGAATGCATCCAGCAGCGTTTCATCCTGCAGGCTCCAGCCAGGCACTTTGGCTTTGGGGGCGGCCTTGGGCACCGGCAGCACGGCGATGCCGCCTTCGATCATATGGGGCGCGCACATCGTCAGCAATTCCGCCTCCCGCGTAACCGCCCTGGCCACGCAGACATCCACCCGCAGCGAATCGAGGTCGCGGACATCGGCATCCACGGCCTCGGCCGCAAGGCCCAGCCTGCGGATCAGGTGGCGCAGGAATTCCGTCCGCTTCTTCCGGCGCTCCACCAGCACGCCGTACAGCGAGGGACAGGCCAGAAGCAGCGGCACGCCGGGGATACCCATACCGCTGCCGATATCCAGCAGCCGGCCGCGATCGGGCATGTAGCGGGCAAGGGCCAGTGACGGCCGGATAAAGCGCCTGTCAAAGGCTTCCGGATCGGACACCGAGGTCAGATTCAGCGCGCGGCGAAAACGCATCACCTCAGCGACATATTCCCGGCAGAGATCAGGCTGCAAGCCGATGCCTCAGATGCATGCTCAGGCAGGTCAGGGCGGCCGGTGTCAGTCCGGTCAGTCGCGCGGCCTGTCCCAGCGTCCGGGGCCGGGCCTCTTCCAGCCGCTGGCGACATTCATGGCTCAGCCCCTTCACCTGCCGGTAGTCGAAATCATCCGGGATACGCAACTGCTCCAGTTCACGAAACCGCTGAACCTCCAGCTCCTGCTTGTCCAGATAGCCATCGTAATGAATCAGCGCCTTCAGGGTATGCATGTCCCGGGCCGTTGGCTGCACCGGGAAATCCAGCAGCGAAAGCGCCCGCTCCACATCCACATCACCCCGGTGGCAATAGGATGAAAAGCCCATGCCCTGCGAGGGAACAGGCAGATCCGCCTGCTGCAGACGTTTGCGCCAGTGCTGACCGCTGCCGACCACGAGCGCATGCACCTGCTCCATCGCGTTCGCAAGCCACTGCTGACGCTGCCGGAAACGGACCTTTTGCGCCTCATCGTAGAGACCGAGCCGCACGGCCGTCTCGCCCAGGCGCATGTCGGCGTTGTCCTCGCGCAGAAGCAGCCGGAATTCCGCCCTCGACGTGAACATGCGGTAGGGCTCCATGACCCCACGGGTCACCAGGTCATCAACCATCACGCCGAGATAGGCCTCGGAGCGGTCGGGAACCCATGTCTCTAGTCCGATCGCAAGCGCGGCAGCATTGATGCCGGCCAGAAGACCCTGGGCCGCAGCCTCCTCATAGCCGGTCGTACCGTTGATCTGGCCGGCATGGAACAGCCCGCGAACCTTGCGGCATTCCAGCGTTGGACTCAGCTCAGTCGGATCAACATAATCGTATTCGATCGCATAGCCCGGCCGCAGGATCACCGCATGCTCGAGCCCGGGTATGGATCGAACCATGCGCCACTGCACATCGATGGGCACTGAGGTGGAGATGCCGTTCGGATAGACCTCGGCGTGATCCCAGCCCTCCGGCTCGAGAAAGATCTGATGACTGTCCTTGTCCGCAAAACGGACCACCTTGTCCTCGATGCTCGGACAGTAGCGCGGACCGGTGGATTCGATCTGGCCCGAATACATCGGCGAACGCTCGAGGTTCTCCCGAATGATCTCATGGGTGGTGCTGCAGGTCCGGGTGATGGCGCAGGCCATCTGATGATCGGTCACCGCATCGTGCAGCACAGAAAACGGCATCAGATCGGTCTCCCCCGGCTGCTGCTCCAGCGCGTCCCAGCGGATGCTGCGCCG
>CAZDLB010000086.1:0-1529 GCA_964505995.1 uncultured Zetaproteobacteria bacterium | reverse complement strand
GCAGCACGCTTCCCTGATGCAGATGTATGCGGGGATGCGAATCCAGAAGATGGCGCATCACCTGATGATAGATGCGGCGATCGCACTGGGCCCGGGTGGCGCGCACGGCCGGACCCTTGCGCCGGTTCAGCAGCCGGTATTGCAGTGCCGCGCGATCCGCAGCCCGTCCCATCAGGCCGCCCAGCGCATCCACCTCATGGACCAGGTGGCCCTTGCCGATGCCGCCGATGGCGGGATTGCAGGACATCTTCGCAATGGTATCGAGGTTCTGCGTGATCAGCCGCACGCGCGCACCCCGACTGGCCGCGGCCCAGGCCGCCTCACAGCCGGCATGGCCCGCACCCACGACGATGACATCCACCTCGTCGGGGTGTTTCACGTGAAACATCGCAGTCCGGTCACTCATGGGCGGGCAAGCTTAGAAGCAGAGTCCGGACAAATCCAGCCAAAGAAAAAGGGAGGCCAGTGGCCTCCCTCGTCATCCTTCCAGGCAAAACCCGGACTTACTTCAGTTCCTTGCGACGCTTCTCCAGAAGATCGTGGATGATCGGCGTCAGGATCAGCTCCATCGCCAGAAGCATCTTGCCGGCCGGAACCACCAGGGTGTTGCGACGGGACATGAAGGAATCCTTGAGCATCGAAAGCAGCCACGGGAAATCGATACCCCACTGCTCCGGCTTGCGGATACGGATCACGATCAGGCTCTCATCCGGCGTCGGCACATCGCGTGCGATGAACGGATTGGACGTATCCACGAGCGGCACACGCTGGAAGTTGATGTCGGTATAGGTGAACTGCGGCGTAATGAAGTGGATGTAGTCATGCATGCGCTGCAGGATGTTGTCGACCACCGCCTCGGTGGAATAGCCGCGCATCGCCGTATCGCGGTGAATCTTCTGAATCCATTCCAGGTTCACGACCGGCACGATGCCGATCAGCAGATCGACAAACGGACGCACCTCTTCGACGCCGCCGTGCAGGCCTTCATAGAACAGCAGGTCGGTTCCCTCGCCGATCTCACGCCATTCGGTAAACCGGCCCGGCTCAACGCCGTAGATCTTGGCCTCCTCCTCATCGTGCACATAGTTACGGGCCATGCCCCTGCCGGTGCGACGATAGGAATCGAACAGCTCGGCGATCTTGTCGAACAGATTCGCCTCATCGGAGAAGTGGCTCAGGCGCTTGCCCTGGGCCTCGTATTCCTTGGCTTTCTCGCGAAACTCGTAGCGGTCGTATTTATGAAAGCAATCACCCTCGACGATGGCCGGCGTCACCTTTTCACGGCGAAAGATATGCTCCAGTGCGATCTTGGCGGTACTGGTCCCGGCGCCGGAAGAGCCGGTTACGGAAATAACAGGATACTTTGCTGACATAACATCTCCAATAACTCAATAAATTCAGATAGTTAGGAGAACATAACCCTCCTCCTGAAACCATCCCCTCCCAATTACACTCGACGGCCTGACGATGCGCTCGTCGATCAAAGGGGCTGCATTATGGCCCAGATCGGGGCTTTCAGGCAAGAAAAT